>NZ_JAFCWX010000005.1:0-268203 GCF_049897805.1 Massilia sp. TWP1-3-3 | reverse complement strand
AAGTAGAATTCATGTCGGGCAAGGTGGCGTTCGTTTTGATGAACTGTGTTTCGAGATACTCACATTTTATCAAGCACTTACGGCATTCTTGCCCTTTTTTATGCAAAATTCAGGCTAGCGCCTGCACTGTCCGACGCGGCATGCTGACTTGGACAAATATTCGCTATCGCACTGCCTGGCCTGCGCAGCATGCCGACCTCGAGACGATTTACGATTTGGTGCGTTTTGCACCCAAGTAACCGCACTGCGCACTGCGGCACTTCAGGCTGAACCGGCGCGCAAGAGATGGCGTCAGGCAATGGCAGCGTTGCGCCGCCGCCAGGAATTTTTTGAGGTCAGTTGACACGGGTTCGGCGCTTGATCCCATCGCTTGCATGTCTCGTCGCTCGCTTGTCTCGTCGCTGCGAGTAAGTGCTGCGCGTAAGGGCTGCGGCGTGCTCGCCGCTTGAATCATCACACCCTCGGACAAACCCATCCATCGGGAAGTTTCGGAACAGACACACTGGCCGTGCATGCCAGATCCGCACCTCGCCAGCGTCGTTTTTTTGTACGTTAATTACTCTCAAGATCGCCATCCGGAAATTTTTCCTGGAAACATGATCCGTGCGGACACAGCCTGACATACTATCGTTACCTTGTCGTGTTCTGTCCCCTAGGAAAGTTTAATGTTGCCGAAATTGGTACGGCGCTGCTTGTGCAGCGCTGTTGTGCTTAGTTTACTATCCGCAGCCTCGGCGCGTGTCTGCGCGGTTGACGTGTCGCCAAGCCCCTTGGTCCAGGGAACAGTGCGGGCGAAGGCTCAACTGTCGCCAGCGCCAGCGAAACGTCATGGCATCTTGTATAAAGTCAGCCGCGACGGTCAAGCGGCCTATCTGTTTGGTACCATTCACGTGGGAGCTGCTTCCTTTTACCCTCTCGCGCCCGAAGTAAGCGACGCACTCGGCGCTTCCAGCGCGCTGGTGCTCGAACTTGACACAAATGCTGAGCTGGCGTACGCACATGCCGTGCTGGCGCACGGCAGTTATAGCTCGGGCGGGCAAATTCAGAATTTTATAGCGCCGGCGACACTCGCGCTCCTTACCCAGGCCTTGCACACGCTCGGCATCACGGTTGCCAGCGTGCAGCATTTGAAGCCGTGGCTTATCGCGAACATTCTGATGGGCCTGGAGCTGCAGCGCAGCGGCTATGAGCGTACGCAAGGCAATGAAGCGGTTTTGCTGGTGCTGGCGCAGGCGCAGGGAAAGCGCGTTACCGAACTCGAAAGCGCAGACTACCAGCTCGCGCTGTTCGACACCTTGAGCGCGGCGCAGGCGGAACGCTACCTGCTCGAAAGCCTGCGCGATCTATCCGACGGCAGCTCGCTGCGCAAGGCCCGGGCAACGATCAACGCATGGGTGTCAGGCGACACCGCAGCGCTGGAGGCATTGGTACCGGACGCCGTCGGTGGCAACAGCATGATGTCGGAGTTCACACGGCGCGTGCTGCTGGGCCAGCGCAATCCTGAGATGGCTTCTGGCATCGAGCGCATATTACAAGGCGGGAAAACGGCATTCGTCGGCGTCGGCTTGTTGCACTTGCTCGGCGACGATGGCTTGCCGCAACTGCTTTCGCAGCGCGGCTACCGCGTAGAACGCGTTTTCTGATTGGCGGGCAACCCGATGGCTTGGCCGGCGTGCCGTCCTGACCGCTTTTTCAGCGGGCGATGGCGCCGCTGCTCACGCGCACCCGGTCGCCGGTGCTAAAGGTAGGTGCCCACTCCTGCGTGATGACCTGGCTGCGGCCGTCGTCGCCGCGCAGCGTGACGCGATAGACGCGGTCGCCCGTGCCTGCGCCGCCAGCGCCGGTGCTGGTAGCGCCGCCTACGGCTGCGCCCGCAACCGTGCCCGCACCGGTCGCGCCACTGCCGGCCTGACGTTGCACGACTTCAATGCTGGTCACGGTGCTATTGGGCGCTGCGCTCGCTGCGCCAGTGGCACTGCCTGACTGGCCTGCAGCCCCGGTGGCCGTGCTTGCCTGCCCGCTACCTCCCGTAGCCGTGCTGCCGCCGGTCCCACTGGCGCCCATGCTGGCGCTGGTCCCGGCACTGCCGGTGCCGCTGCTGGCGGTGCCGCTCGTGCTACCGGTGCCGCTGGTGCTATCGGTGCTGCCGGTGCCGCTGGTGCCGCTGGTGCCGCCGACTGTCGCCGGGTCGGTGCTGGCGGTTGTGCCGCTGCTTGTTGTTCCGCTGCCGGCCGTGGTGCCGCTGCCGGCCGTGCCGCTGCCATAGCTACCGGTGCCGGCGGTGTCGCTGCCGGTGCTGCCACCGGTGCCCATGGACGAGGCGCCGCCGGCGCTTCTGCTGGCGCTGTCGCTTCCGCTCATGCCGGTGGAACTACATGCCGCAAGTACCATTGCCAGCAAGCCTGCCAAGAGCACGCTCTGTTCATTACGCTTCATGATCAACTCCTTTGTTTGGGTGTTTTGCGTGTGTGTGCGTGACAATGCCGCGTGCCACTGGGGTAAGAGGCTCGATATTGAACAACGTTCCACTGAAATAGGCTGTTGCATGAGGTGCATCAAGCAAGGTGATGCTTTACTTGTCGGACAAGCATTTGATAATTCGCAAACCGCTCATCGGTTCGTTAAGGAATAATTCCTAACCGAAACTTTTGGAGTCGACTCTCATGTATTCAAGCCCCTTGGACAGCCTGATCGAAGCATTGGTGGAGTCGATACAAGCGGACGCGGCTGCAATCCGTGAACGCTACGTGCTGCGCCAAGCTCTGCACGCACTGGTGCGCCAGGCGCAGGTCGAACAGCAGGCACAGGCGCGTGGTACTGGACTACGGGTGGCGCGACGCGACGGGTTCGGGCATAAAGCGCCACAGCAACCCTGCCATCACTGACGCGGCGCAGCAATCAACCAGCCAGTCGCGCGTCGAGGCGGTGCGGTAGGGAAGAAACGATTGCACGAACTCGTCAAGGGCTCCCATCAGCGCCACTGTCAGCACAGCGCGGATGGCGCGCTGGCTGCGGCTGCCTGTGGAACCCGTGTACAGAAGAAAGGTGAGGCTGCCGTAGGCGAGGCTGTGCAAGACGACGCCGGAGCCGAACTCGCCGATTTCGGCACGCGCGCCGGGAATCGACCCCATGACGAGAATGGCGGAAAACATCAGGAAGGCGCCGTAAAAGCGCCGGCGACGCAGGCGCTCGTCAAGCACGAGCAGGGAAACGAAGGAGAACATGGAAACGGCGATCGCTGAAATACGCAACCATAGCATGTTGCGCGCGCCCGCGTCGCGTCCGCCCCGCCTGCCTCAAAATCGGCTCAGATCGTCAGGGCAGAAGACCCATTGACGTAATGGGCGTCGAAACAGCACAGGCAACCGGCGCAAAACAGGTGTGCCACGCGCACGCGACGCTGGCGCAGCACCAGCTTCAGGTGCGCGGTGCGGCAGTTGGGGCAGGTTTCACGCACGGTGCCGAAGGTGATCAGTTCGACCTTGTCGTCCGGTTCAAGGTGGTCGATCACCTGCTCAGGGTCGAGCTCGCTTAAGACCAGATGCTCGTCCATTCCGTGCCGATGGCGCCGTCCGACGTCGGCCTGTTGGGGCTTTTCCCTTGTTTCTGCTTCGAGAACGTATTGACTCATTCGAAAACTCCGCTTGGCGTTGTGTGAAGAGGCTCTAAATTTTACGAGGGATATTCATCATAGTAGAAAGCTACGGGTCGTCAAGTGCACACGGCCACTTTCTTCTGCTTTTCTCGAACTGATCAACTTGGTGCGCGGAGGGGGAAAATGCCCGCTTGCGGTGCAGGCGGAAACCCAGGGTCCGGGCAGAGGCTTGAAATTGGGATTGGTGTGCCGCCTTACGGCAAGCACACCTGGCCGGGCGTCACGCATATCGGTTGCATGTACTGGCGGCTATCAATGAGTATAGGAGCGCTATATGACTGAGCTATGACATAGCTCAATGTTGCTGACGTTTTACCGAACGATTTTCTGACGCCGACGTCTCAAAAAAAAAGCCCGCTGGTGAAAGCGGGCTTAAAACTATCTTCTTGGAGGAGGAATAGTGGAGACAATGCACTATTATGGTGCGTCTTAAATCATATGTCTAATTGCCATTACTCATATCAGATATTCAAAAACGAAATAACTTAGGGAGGCACTGATTTATTCTGGCGAATGGAATCGGTCACGCAAAAAGTGCCCGGTAAGGCGCAACACCGCAGACATGCCGGGGCATGGCGAGGATTTGCAACGCAGCTGGGCGCTTTTTTCGTGCGCCGAGTCCGCCGTCAAGAATTAATCAGTGCTTCCTTAGGTGTTCAGCGTGATGACGACCTCGATATTGCCGCGCGTCGCGTTCGAGTAAGGGCACACCTGGTGCGCCTTGTCGATGACTGCCTGGGCTGCGGCTTGGTCCATGCCGGGCGTATTGACGGCCAGCTTGGCGTTCAGTCCAAACCCACCTTGGTCATTCTTGCCTATGCCGATCGCCGCGTCGACGCTGGCATCGGCCGGGATCGGCGTTTTCATCAAGCCACCGACCATTTTCATGGCTGACAAAAAGCAGGCGGCATAGCCGGCCGCGAACAATTGTTCAGGATTGGTGCCGGCGCCACCGGCGCCGCCCAATTCCTTCGGGGTCGACAGCACAACGTCGAGCGCCTGGTCGCTGGAAACGCCACGGCCTTCGCGGCCACCGGTAGCTGTTGCGTTTGCTGTGTAAAGTACTTGCATGAATGACTCCTTGGAATGGGTGGGCGGCAGACTGTGCCGATACGAACGAATATATCGCACAATTCAATTGTGTGCAATCTATTCTGCGTTCATTCACCCAGGGCGAACTTCGCTACAGGCTCGCGTCGAGCGCCTTGAACAGGTCGTCCCGCACGCGTGCCAACTCCTTGCGCATGCTGCCCAGCGCCGCCAGGTCCTGCCCGCTGGCGCACAGCACCTGCTCCGGTATGGCTTCGGCATCAAGGCGCAACGCGCGTCCCTGCTCGGTCAATTCAATGCGCACCTGGCGCTCGTCAAGCACGTTGCGGTTGCGGCTGACCAAGGCATGTGCTTCAAGCCGCTTGAGCAGCGGCGTGAGCGTACCGGAGTCCAGAAACAGGCGCGCGCCGATATCCTTGACCAGGATGGCATCCTGTTCCCATAGCACCAGCATGACCAGGTACTGCGGATACGTCAGGCCCAGCCGGTCCAGCATTGGCTTGTAGGTCTTGGTCATTGCATGCGAGGCCGAATACAGCGCAAAGCAGAATTGATGGTCGAGCGCGAGCCGGTTGATCGGCTGCGGCTGCGGCGGCGGCTTGGGCGCGCTCATTCGGCCACCGGCACCGTGTAGTTGAGCGCAAGGCGCCCGCCGTCCACGTACATGGTCTGGCCGGTCATGTAGGAAGCATCGTCGCTGGCCAGGAAGGCGGCCACGGAGGCGATTTCCTCCGGTTCGCCGCAGCGTCCGGCCGGCGTGCGCGACAGGATCGTATGGCGCGCCTCGGGGCTGGCCAGCACGGCCTTCTTGGCAAGTTCAGTCAGGATGGTGCCCGGGCCGATGCCGTTGACGCGGATGCCGTGCGGCGCCAGATTGAGCGCCATCACCTTGGTCAGCTGGTTGATGCCGCCCTTGGACACCACGTACGGCACCTGGTTCGGGATGGCCAGCTCGGCATTCACGCTCGACATATTGATGATGCAGCCGCTGTGCCGGGTCACCATGTGCCGCGCGGCAGCCTGGCTGCACAGGAACATCGATTTTAGGTTGATCCGCAGCACACGGTCAAAATCGTCTTCGGACAGGTCGAGGAAGTCGGCGGCATGGGTGACGCCGGCATTATTGACCAGGATGTCGATCTGGCCGAACGCGGCAATGGTGGCGGCGATCATCGCGTCGACATCGACCTTCAGGCTGACGTCGGCGGCAAAAAAGCGCGCCTGCCCGCCCAGTTCTGCGGCCACGGCCGCGCCCTCCGTTTTGATATCGACCAGCATCACGCGTGCGCCTTCCTGCAACAGGCGGCGCGCGCAGGCCAGTCCGATGCCCTGCGTCGCGCCCGTCACGATTGCCACTTTCTGGTTCAGTCTCATGTCTCGCCTTCACGCAGTATGAAAACCTGAATTTTACCGATAGCGGCCAGGCGACGCTGGCTTATTTACAGCATCACTGGCTGGTCCGGCAATTCGTTGGCGCGCTCTCCCGTCGCCGGAAACCGCGCGGCCAGTAACACATTGACTTGCTCGATGGCCGCCAGCGTACTTTGCTCGAACTGGCCCGCCTTGAAGCCCTCGGTCATGCCGCGGCAAATTTGTTGCCAGGTGTCAGGCGCAATCTGTTGGCCGATGTTGCGGTCTGCCACGATATCGACCTTTTGCTCGGCCAGGTTCACATAAATCAGCACGCCGCAACGGTCGGCCGTATCCCACACGCCGTACTCGGCAAACAGAGATAGCGCGCGCTGGCGGTTGCCAACGTCGGCCCAGATCAGTTCCGACGGCAGTGCATTTTCCACGATCAGCCGCAGTTCGCCCCGATGGCGCTGCTCGCCGGCCGTGATGGCCTGGCCAAGACGCGTGAGCGCGTCGGCGGGGAACAAGCGCCGTCCCTTGGCCGCGCTCGCCAGCCAATGACGCCATTGGCGTTTAATGCGTTCAATAAAAGTCGTGGTCATTACCAGTCTCCCGAGGCGCCGCCGCCGTCAAAGCTGCCGCCGCCGCCGGAAAAGCCACCGCCGCCCGAAAAGCCGCCGCCGCCACCACCGCCACCATGTCCCAGGCCACCCAAGGCGCTGCCCAGGATGAAACCGGTCGCGCCGCTGCCCCAGCCGCCACGCGCCAGCCGGGAGCGGCGCGGGCGAAATACGCGAAACAGGACGATGGCGCCAAAGATCAGCAGGGGAATGAGCATCGAGCCTTGCTGCTCGCCCTGGCCGGTGCGATTTGCCGCCTCTGGCGCCGCCGGAAATTGCTCCTTGTTCAGCAGCGTGGAAATCGCACCCACGCCCGCCACCAAACCGTCGTAATACCGTTCCTTCTGGAAGTAGGGCGCAATCACGTCTTGCACGATGCGTTTGGACTGGGCGTCGGTCAGCACGCCCTGCACGCCGCGGCCCGCTTCAATGCGCAGGCGCCGCATGGCCCCCGTGTTGCCCGGTGCGACGAGCAGCAGCACGCCGTCGTCGACGCCCTTGCGACCTAGCTTCCAGGCTTCGACCACGCGCAAGCTGTACTGTTCAATCTGTTCGGGCGCGGTGGTCTTGACCAGCAGCACGGCAATCTGGCTGCCGGTCTTGGTTTCATAGTCGGTCAGCACGGCTTCGAGCTGGCCGCGCTGTTCGGCCGTCAGCATGCCGGCCTGGTCGGTCAGGTGGCCGGTCAGCGCCGGCACCGGGACGAAGTCCTGTGCCTGCGCCGGAAAGGCTAGAGCGAGCCCGAGTGCCAATGCCAGCCAGAATGCGCGCAACAGTGCCATCTTATTTACCGAAATTGACGGCCGGCGCAGTCGAAATGGCTTTCTCGTTTTCAACCGTGAACGATGGCTTGACCTTGTAGCCGAACATCATCGCTGTCAAGTTGGTCGGGAACTGGCGCACCTGGACGTTAAATTCCTGCACCGCATCGATGTAGCGCTTGCGGGCCACGGTGATGCGGTTTTCGGTGCCTTCGAGCTGCGACTGCAAGTCGCGGAAACTGGCGTCGGCCTTCAGGTTGGGATAGGCTTCGGTGACCATCATCAGGCGCGACAGCGCGCTCGACAGCTCGCCCTGGACCGCCTGGAACTTGGCGAACGCGGCCGGGTCATTGAGCACTTCGGGCGTAATCTGGAAACTGGTGGCGGCGGCGCGCGCCTTCGTCACCGCTTCCAGGGTGTCTTTTTCGTGCGAGGCATAGCCCTTGACGGTGTTGACCAAATTGGGAATCAGGTCGGCGCGGCGCTGGTACTGGTTGACCACTTCGCCCCAAGCCGCCTTGGTTGCTTCGTCCTTGGTCTGAAAGGTGTTGTAGCCGCAGCCGGACAGCATGGTGGCGATGAGCATCGCGAAAAAAAGCTGTGTCCAGCGGGTGAAGTGAGCGGTAGAGGTCATGAGCTTGAGTCCGTAACAGTTGTCGAATGGTCAAAAATATACCTTAAATGCATGAACTGCGTCCATTTCAAGCGTGCAGGCGGACGCGGTACAATAATGGCCTTAGCAAATGGAACCGAGGCCTGCCGTGAATTTCATCAACAAACTGTCCGCCGCCTGGACCACCAACAATTCGCTGCTGTGCGTCGGCCTCGATCCCGATGTGGCGCGCCTGCCGGCAGCGCTGCAACATGAACCGGACGGCATTTTCACCTTTTGCAGTGCGATCATCGACGCCACCGCCGACCTGGCCTGCGCCTTCAAGCCGCAAATCGCTTATTTTGCGGCGCTCGGCGCCGAACGCCAGCTTGAGCGGCTCTGCGCCTACGCGCGCGAAGCCTATCCGCACATTCCCCTGATTCTCGACGCCAAGCGCGGCGATATCGGCGCCACCGCCAAACAGTATGCGCGCGAAGCGTTTGACCGTTACGGCGCCGACGCCGTCACCGTCAATCCCTACATGGGTTTTGATTCCGTGGAACCCTATATGGCGTGGAGCGAGCGCGGCGTGATCGTGCTGTGTCGCACCTCGAACCCGGGCGGGTCGGACTTGCAGTTTCTCGATGTCGACGGCAAGCCCCTTTACCAGCATGTTGCCCGTATGGTTGCGGAGAAATGGAACCTCAACGGCCAGTGCGCGCTGGTGGTGGGCGCGACCTTTCCCCATGAGCTGGCCGAAGTGCGGGCCATCGTCGGCGACATGCCGCTGCTGGTGCCCGGTGTGGGCGCCCAGGGCGGCGACGTCGAAGCCACCGTCCAGTCGGGCAAGAGCGCGGCCGGCGCGGGGATGATGATCAATTCGTCGCGCGCGATCCTGTATGCCGCGCCGCGGGACGGCGAGGATTTTGTGGCGGCCGCGCGCCGCGTGGCGCTGGAAACGCGCGACGCGATCAACCAGTACCGCTGAAACGCGGCGTTCAGTGCACGCCGTGCCGACGCCGTGTCGGTTTGTTGCACCCGGCTGCGTGATTGAAAAATACCCCGGATTGCCGCCTGCGCAGCGAACCCAGCAGTCCGTCGGGACTTAACCGAGGGAATCCAACAGAGCGCTAGCGGCGGCTTGGCGCAATCGCCTCGGCATAATCGTACAAGGCGCCCAAAATATCCTCAGCGCGCTCGTCGGCGTCTTCTGACAACGTATCAATTTCCGCAAACAATTGCTCGATGGTCCGCGCGCCGGCCGCGCCATCGAACAGGCGGGCGGCCCGGTGCTGCTCCCAGTGCGCCGCTTCGTCCACGCTGAGCGTGTGCGGAAAGTTGCGCGCCCTGTAACGGAAAAACAGTTCGGCCAGGCGTTCGTCGTCAAACGAGGGATTGGCTGTCGCCAGCCGCTCCGGCTTTTCGCCGCGCAAGGACTCCAGCTTGCGCTTGTCATTGTTGTTGATAAAGCCGCCGTACAGGTCTTCATCCACGTCCGTTTCGCCCACCGGGGCAGGGCGGTGGTAGACCTGATCCCATATCGCTCCCATATCGGGACCGGCCTGCGCCGCCATGGCGTGCAGACGGGCCTGGTCCAGGTTGATTTCCCAGCGCAGCGCTTGCGCTGCCGTCAGGGTCTTCAGATTCGACACCAGCATCGGCGATTTGTTCATATGGATGCTCTTGATCGGCAAGCGCGTCATCCCTTCCGGCAAATCGGCCGTTTTGCTGAACATGCGCAAACGGATCGTATCGGCGTCCAGGTCGAACAGCTCGGCCGGATCGTGCCGGCAATCCCACACCAGCACTTCGTTCTTGTTGCTCGGATGCGTGGCCAGTGGATAGACCAGGCCGATGCAACCGTATTCAACAGGAAACATGCCCGACACGTGCAGGAAAGGCTGGCGCTGCGCGGGCGCCAGGTGCATGCCCATTTCAGTGGAGACCTTGTCTTTTTTATGCAGCGCCAGGCAAAAGTCAAACAGCTTGGGCTGGCGCTCGCGGATCAGTTTTGCCAGCGCAATGGTGGCGCGCACGTCCGACAGCGCGTCGTGCGCCGCCTCGTGCAGCAAGCCATTGGCCCTGGCCAGCAGTTCGAGCTTGAAGCTGGGCCGTCCGTCCTCGCGCAGGGGCCATTCGATGCCTTCGGGGCGCAGCGCGTACGTCATGCGCACCACGTCGAGCAAGTCCCAGCGTCCGCAATTGTTTTGCCACTCGCGCGCGTACGGGTCGATCAGGTTACGCCAAAACATGAAGCGCGTGATTTCATCATCAAAGCGGATCGTGTTGTAGCCCACGCCGATGGTGCCCGGCTGGCTGAACGCCGCTTCGATCGTGGCGGCGAACTTGTGCTCGGGTACGCCCCATTCCAGGCATTGCTGGGGCGTGATGCCAGTGATCAGGCACGATTGCGGGTCGGGCAGGAAATCCGGCGCCGGCTGGCAATACAGCATGATGGGTTCGCCGATTTCATTGAGGTTGGCGTCGGTGCGGATGGCGGCGAACTGGGCCGGGCGGTCGCGGCGCGGCTGGGCGCCAAACGTTTCGTAGTCGTGCCAGAGAAAGGTATGGGTGGTCATAGTGGTCATGTTACTGCAGACGGGCTGCAGGTTCCGGTATTTCCGATAATGAAGGGTGATGCTGGTGCCGCAGTGCGGCGCTTATGCTGGACCAAAAACCGTGGCGCTGTCAATCCCCGTTCTGCCAACGCCGGTGGCCGATCCGGTCATTTGCTCGCTGCCTGAAAACAATATTCCTTTCCAAAAAAATGAATGCGCGCGCGCGTCCGGTGCTAGCATCGACGGGTCGCCAACCGTTGTAATGTCAAAGGAATGATCATGCGCCCATTGTTGCTTAACCCGTGTATCAGCGGCCTCGCCGGCCTGCTGCTGTGTGCTGGCGCCGCCGCCGCCGCCGCCGACACCAAAGTCACCAAGCCGGAAGCCGAGGCCATGGTCAAGAAGACCGTCGCTTATATGAAGGCCAACGGTCGTGAAAAGAGTTTTGCCGAGATCAACCGCAAGGATGGTCCGTTCACCGACCGTGACCTGTACATGGTCGCTTACGGGAAAGACGGCGTGGTGCTGGCGCATGGTGCCAATCCCAAAATGCTCGGTAAAAATCTCATGGAAATCAAGGATGTCGATGGCAAGGCCTTCGTCAAGGAGCGGGTCGAGATGGCCAAGACCAAAGCCTCGTTCTGGCAGGAATACAAATTCACGAATCCCGTCAGCGGCAACATCGAGCCGAAGGCCATGTACTGCGAGGGCTTGCCCGACTTGGTGGTCTGCGGCGGCGTTTACCTGAAGTAAGGCGAACGTCTCGCTCGCCCGGCATCGCCATCAGCTCAAAACATGCCCGACGCGATATTGATCGTCAATGACAACAGCGTGGCATTGAAGAAAAAGGCGAGCACGCAGTGAAGCAGGCCCGTGCGGCGCATCGCGCGGCTGGTAAAGCTGACGTCGGCAGTTTGCCCGGAGGTGCCGATGATGCAGGCAAAGTAGAGGAAGTCGGCGTAATCGGGCGCCGCTTCGTCCGGGAAATTCAGGCCGCCAGGCGCGCCGTGCCGTTCGGCTGCGTAAAAGTCATGCGCATAGTGGGTGGCGAACATGACCTGGGTGAACGCCCACGACGACAGCAGCGTGCCCACCACCAGCCCCACATGCCAGTAGCGCTCGCCGTCATGCAAGCCTTTGGCCACGCTCAGTTCGCAGACGATGGCCGCGAGCGAGCCGATCGCCACCAGCACCACCATCGCCAGGATCAGCAGGCGTCCGTCGTCATGCAGGACAGCGCGTTTGCGCATGCGTTCGCGCGATGAGAAGAACATCATTTGCAACGTCAGCACCAGATAAGCGAGCGCGCCGGCGTTCCAGCCGAGGATGCCGCGCGTGATCGGCTGCGTCACCAGCGTGGCGGGAATGGCGAACGCGGCGACGACGCCAAGCAGCATGCACGCGAACAGGCGCGGTCGCGCCAGGACGATGCGCGCAAGCTTGGGATGCTTGCGCTGAAGTGTTGTTGGGTTCATGCACGCATCTTAACCCAACCGAACTGCTGGCTAGACGGCGACGCGGTTGCGCCCGCCATCTTTGGCGCGGTACAGCGCAGCGTCGGCGGCGGCGATCAGGCCCAGGTCGTCCATGCCGGCGCTGAGCACCGCCACGCCGACCGAGGCCGTCACGTGCGGCAGCGGCTGGCGCATGTCGGGAAAAATGCTGGCGTCGCGCATGCGTGCGCACAGCCGCTCGGCAACCATGACGGCCAGCGCTTCGCTGGTCTCGGGCAAAATCACCATCATTTCTTCGCCGCCGTAGCGCACCGCAAAATCGGATGGGCGCAGCGCCACGGCGATCACCCCGGCCGCCGCGCGCAGCGCATCGTCGCCCGTCAGGTGGCCATAGGTATCGTTAAATACCTTGAAATGGTCGAGGTCGATCATCACCAGCGCCAACGGCGTGCCCGCCCGGTGCGCGGTGGCCACCATCTTGGGCAGCATGTCGGCCAGCCAGGTGCGGTTGTACAAGCCCGTCAAGCCATCGTTCATCGACATCTTGCGGTAAAACTCGCCAAGCTTGTGGCCGCGCCGCACCAGCGCGCTGGCGGCGCGGATCCGAAATGACAGCAGGCGCAGCAAGTTTTTGGCCAGGCCGCCCGAGCGCTCGATCAGCTTCCAGACCAGCTCGGCATCGATGACCAGCAGCTCGGTCTCGACGACGGCGGCAATCGCCGCCAGGTTGGCGCTGTCGTCGAGCACCGACTGCTCGCCCACGCTCTCGCCGGGCAGAATGCGGCTGACGGCGCCGTCAGGCATGCCGCTTTCCGCGTCCGCCGCCACCGACAGCATGCCCGAGAGCACAATGTACAGGCGGGCGCGGCTGCTGTCCGCGAGCCGCGCGCCGGCGACAAGGCGCACGATGGCGCAGCCGGCCAGCAGCGGCGCCAGATTGTCGTGGTCGGAATCGTGAAACAATTGAAGATCCCGGATACTGTAGGTGGACGCACCAAAGCTACCTGTCTGTTCCAAAGCCATCCTCTCGCTGTTCATCTTGTCAATCAATCGCGCCACACTTGGCAGTGGCATCATATCAGTGTTCCAATAGCACCTTCGCCCGCCATAGATCCTTGCCATGCACCTGACTGACGCCCTCGGCACCGAACACGTTCCCGCTCCAGAGGCGCGCATCGTGTCGCTGGTGCCATCGATTACCGAAATGCTGTGCGCGCTGGGACTGGCGCCGCAACTGGTCGGGCGCACCGGCTTTTGCATTCATCCGCATTCTGTCGTGGGCGCCATCGCCAAGGTCGGCGGGACCAAGGACGTCAATCTCGACAAGATCCGCAAGCTGGCGCCCACGCACGTGATCGTCAACATTGACGAGAACGAAAAAAGCACCGCCGACGCGCTGGCCGCCTTCGTGCCGCACCTGGTCGTTACCCATCCGATGGGGCCGCGCGACAACCTGGCGCTGGCGCGTTTGCTGGGTGCACTGTTTTGCGTGGCGGAGCGGGCCGAAGCGTGGTGCGCCGCGTTCGAGGCCGAGTACGCGCGTTTGCAGGCGGCGCCAAAAGGGCGGCCCGCCACGGTACTGTATTGCATCTGGCAAGATCCGTGGATGAGCATTGCAAGCGACACCTATATCGCGCGCATGCTGGCCGAAATCGGCTGGCGCACGCCGGTGCTCGGTGCCCAGCGCTATCCCGTGTTCACCTGGAACGAGGCCTTGCTGGCGCAGATCGATTGCGTGCTGTTGTCGAGCGAGCCGTACCGGTTCACGCAGGCACACGCCGACGCGCTGGAAAAGCAGATCGGCAAGCCGGTGTATGTAATCGATGGGGAAATGATGTCGTGGTACGGAAGCCGTTCGCTCGAAGCGCTGGGGTACTTGCGTGCGCTGGCAGGCAATGGCTGGGTATAGCGGCTGGTCTTGCACACGGACGGCTGGCAAGCGGTCGGCTGATACGGCGGGGCTGATACGGCGGGGCTGGACTGCGGCACTGCACCTGGCGGCTTAAACAGCCGCCAGGAAAGACGACTTACTCGATCACTTCGTCCGGCTCATCAACCAAAGTTGGCGTGGCGTGCAGTTGCTTGTCGTGCAGGCGGCCCAGTGCGCTCTCGATCGCGCGCTTGAGCTTGTCAGCCGCGCCGGAAATGGCCTGGTGCAGGTGGACGGCATGGTCGCTGACGGCGATCGGCTGGTAGCCGGTGACCCGCGCTTCAAGCAGGCAACGATTGCCGCCGTCGGAAGATTTTTGGCTGTTCTCGTCACTGAGGTGGACTTCGACGCGAGTGATGTGGTCGGCAAAACGTTGCACCGCAGCGGAGACCACGGATTGCACATGATCGTCTAGGCCTTGATGGCGTTCGATCGTCTTGTCGGTATTGATGTTGATTTGCATAAGCTCACTCCCGGTTATTCATAAAGTTACTGTGCCAAGCTCTTCTCGCGCATGCATGCTGCTCGAGCTGGCGTTACCCTTGCACGCATACTTTATCTTACACCTTTCGCCCATCTTGTTCAGCTTCAAACGGGCGCAGCTCCTAACCGGCCTTGCGCGAGCGCTCTTCGCCGTCGTGATGCGGAAAACGGTCCATGCGCGCGAGCACCGGGAACTTGACGATCCACAGTGCCGTCACCGCCAGCGTGGCCGCGCCGCCGAACAGAATGGCGCGCACCAGGCCGAACCAGCCGGCCGTGATGCCGGACTCAAATTCGCCCAATTCGTTCGAGGCGCCGATAAAGACGGCGTTGACCGCGCTCACGCGTCCCCGAATTTCATCGGGGGTTTCAAACTGCACCAGCAAATGGCGCACGTACACGCTGACCATGTCGCCGGCGCCCAGCACGAACAGCGCCGCGAGCGCCAGGGCGAAGCTGCTGGTCAGGCCCAACGCCAGCGTGGCCAGGCCGAACACAGCCACGCCGCCGAACATCCACGCGCCCACGTGGCGCCGGATCGGATGAAACGCCAGCGCAACCGAGCATAGCGCAGCGCCCACGCCGGGCGCGGTACGCAGCAAACCCAGGCCGGCGGGGCCGGCCTGCAGCACGTCATGCGCATAGGCCGGGAGCAGGGCGGTGGCGCCGCCAAAGAGCACGGCGAACAGGTCGAGCGAGATGGCGCCCAGCATGATCGGGCGCGACCAGACGAAGCGCAAGCCTTCAAGCACCGTATGCCAGGTTGCGGGCGCGCTGCTGATCGCTTGCGGCGCGGCGCGCGTCAAGCCCATCAGCACCACCGAAGCGGCCAGCAGCGCGCCCGCGGCCAGGTACACCGTGTCCGGCCCGAACACATACAGCAGCCCGCCCAGCACCGGCCCGAGAATGACGGCCACGTGGAAAGCCGACGAACTGAGCGCGACCGCCTCGCCGAAGTGCTCGTGCGGCACCATGTTTTTCAGCACCGCCTGGGTGGCCGGCATCATGAAGGCGCGCGCACTGCCAAACAGCACCAGCACCGCGAACACAGGCCATACGACGCGCGCGCCGGTCCACGTAAAACCGAGCAGCAGCGCGCCGCACAGCAATTGCACGGCCAGGCAGGCGATGATGATGTTGCGGCGGTTGTAGCGGTCCGCAACGTGGCCGGCCAGCAAGATAAGCACCAGGAAGGGGGCGAACTGGGCCAGCCCGATCAGGCCCAGGTCAAACAGGCTGCCCGTCATCTGGTACACCTGCCAGCCGATGGCCACGCTTTGCATTTGGACCGCCAGCGTACCGAGCACACGGGCCGACAGATAGAAAGAAAAATTGCGGTTGCGCAGGATGCGGAACCCGCTGGACGGCGACATCACGGACATGAATCCTTTCGGCTGCGGACGGGCTGGAGTAGAATGATGCTTTAGGGAATCTATCCCGTTATTGTGCCCGATGTTGCGCGCCCGCGCTGAGCGGCGCGACGGCAGGCGCAGCCAGGCCATGCACCACACCATCTTTGAAACCCCGCTTGTCAACACCCTGATGCGCGCCGTCTCGCGCGTGATCTTGCGCGCGCTCGGCTGGCGCACGGAAGGCATGACGGCCGAGCAGATCGCCGCTTTCCCCAAGTACGTGCTCATTGCCGCGCCGCACACCAGCAACTGGGATGCTCCGATCACGCTGATGGTGTGTTTTCAGCTGGGCCTGAAGGTGTACTGGATGGCCAAGGCGAGTCTGTTTGCGTGGCCGATCCGCTATCTGGCGCGCTGGCTGGGCGGCATCCCGATCGACCGCAGCGCCGCCAACAACACCGTCCAAAACACGATTGCCGCATTCGCCGCGCGCGAGCGCCTGGCCGTCATTGTTGCGCCCGAAGGCACGCGCGGCAAGGTCACGCACTGGAAAACCGGGTTTTACTATATCGCGCACGGGGCGGGCGTGCCGATCGCGCTGGCCTACCTCGATTTTGCGCGCAAGGCGGGCGGCATCGGGCGCATGTTCGTCACCAGCGGCGACATCGGGGCCGACATGGCCGAGATCCAGGCTTTCTACAGCGGCATTTCCGGCAAGAATGTCCAGCAGTTCGACCCCGCCAGCGTCAAGCGCGGCTGACAAGCCGCCTCAATTCAACTGTGCAGGTCCGCTTCGCTGGTAAAGGCGTCCGCATAAAATTCTTCTGCCGGCAAGCCGCACTGGGCGACGTAGTCGCGCCGGGCCGAGTCGACCACGACCGGCGCGCCGCAGGCATACACCTGGTAGCCGGACAGGTCGGGCAAATCTTGCATGACGGCCGCATGGACGAAGCCGGTGCGCCCGCTCCAGTGGTCATCCGGCAAGGCGTGCGACACCACCGGCACGTAGCGGAAATGCGGCAGCGTGGCGGCCCATTGTTCGCACAGCGTGTTCATGTACAAGTCGAGCGGGCGGCGAGCACCCCAGTACAGGCTGACGGGCCGGCTCGACTGCAGGTGGATCATGTGTTCCATCAATGCCTTGATCGGCGCAAAGCCGGTGCCCGAGGCCAGCAGCACGATCGGCTTGTCCGATTCTTCACGCAGGAAAAAGCTGCCGTGAGGGCCTTCGAAGCGCAGAATGTCGCGCTCCTTCATTGTATTGAATACTTGCTCGGTGAATAGCCCGCCCGCCATGTAGCGGATGTGCAGCGTGAGCGGTGCGTCCAGGCCGGGCGCGCTGGCCATGCTGTAGCTGCGCCGCTTGCCGTCGCGCAGCAGCAATTCGATGTACTGGCCGGGCCGGTAGGCAAGCGCTTCGTTGGCGGGCAATTGCAGGGTGATGACGGCAACGTCGGGCGCGACCTTGTCGATGCTGGCCACGCGCGAGGGCATCTTGCGCACCGGGTAATCGGTGCTGCCGCTTACTTCGCGCGCTTCAATGACCAGGTCCGCTTCAGTGGTGGCGCAGCAAAACAGCGAATAGCCCTGCGCTTTTTCTTCGTCCGTCAGCGCGCGCTGCTGGTGCGCGCGGTGGGTAACGGCACCGGCCACGACCTTGCCCTTGCACGAACCGCAGGCCCCGTTCTTGCAGCCGTACGGCAAGCCGATGCCGGCGCGAATGGCCGCGCCGAGGATGGTTTCATCGGCGTCGCACGAAAATTGGTGGCCGCTAGGCTGAACAGTAATCTGGAAAGTCATGTCGTCGAGTGGTGAACAGTAAACAGTAGGTTGCGATTTTGCCGGCGCCGTCCGCTTTGCGTTTTTTTGCGCTTGATAGTTTCCATCATTTTACACCGCCCCCTGCATTGCCGCGCCCGCCGCGCACCTGGCGCCCCGCAGCGGGGCGACGCGATTTCCAGTATATTGTTGGGCTGCACCACGACCCGAGCACCGTCCACCATGAATTCCAGCACACCGAAGCTGCGCCGTCCGCGCCTGTTGATCCTTGGCTGCGGCGACGTCGGCATGCGCGTGCTGCCGCTGCTGCGCGCGCGCTTTCGGGTGTTTGCCGTCACCAGCGCGCCGGAGCGCTGCGCTGAACTGCGCGCGGCGGGCGCCGTGCCCATTGTTGCCGACCTGGATCACCCGGCGTCCCTGCGCCGCCTGACGGGCCTGGCGCGCCATGTGCTGCACTTGGCCCCGCCCCAGCCTGACGGCGTGCTCGACCGCCGCACGCGCAACCTGTGCGCGGTGCTGCAGGCCAATGCGCGCATGGTGTACGTGAGCACCAGCGGCGTGTACGGCGACTGCGGCGGGGCGCTGATCGATGAGACGCGCACCGTGGCGCCGCACAATGCGCGCGCGCAGCGCCGGGTCGATGCCGAACGGGTGCTGCGCGCCTGGGCCCGGCGCAGCGGTTCAAGCGTGGCCTTGTTGCGCGTGCCGGGCATCTATGCACGCGAACGCTTGCCGCTCAAGCGCCTGGAGCAGGGCACGCCGGCGCTGCTGGCGCAAGACGATGTCTATACCAATCATATTCATGCGGATGACCTGGCCAACATCGTTGCACTGGCCTTGTTCAGGGGTTTGCCTGGACGGATTTATCATGCCGTCGATGACACCCACATGCTGATGGCCGATTATTTCGACACCGTTGCTGATGCATTCGGTATGCCGCGTCCGCCACGGCTGGCGCGCGCGCCGCTGGCAGAGCGCGTCTCGCCCATGCTGCTCTCGTTCATGTCCGAGTCGCGCCGCATGAGCAATGCGCGCATCAAGGGTGAACTGGGCGTGCGCCTGCGGTTTCCCGAGCTGGCGAGCGCCGTGGCGGCGATGGGGCGCGCGGCGCTGCTGGTAGAATGACGGCCTTCCCAGACCAGATGAGCCTCCCATGACCTACGAAGAATATCTCGACGAAGTAACCACGCTGATCACCGAAAAGTACCAGCTGAGCGACGCGGCCGCCATCAAGCTCGTGGTCAAGGCCCAGGATCTGGATTTTTTCATCGAACACGATGACAAGGAAGCCTTGCGCACGGTCGATCGCGCGCATCAGGACGCCAAGACCTTGTACCTGGCCAGCCAGAAGAAGTGAGCAGGAACCAAGCAGAAAGTAAGCAAAAAGTAAGCAAAAAGTAAGCAAAAAGTAAGCAAAAAGTAAGCAGGCGCGCACTTGAGCTTCGTCAAGCGCGCTGCGGCGCGCGCACGTATCGTGAGCAATGTCGACCCACGGTCATTCACTTGTGCTAGAGCCCGCTATGCCGCATCGCGTCACACAGCCCACCAAGGAGCAAGTCCGCGCCTACATGGTCGCGCGCGAGACGGCGCGCCGTCCGCCGCCGCCGCCCGAGGAAATCCGTCGCCAGCTCGGCTGGCGCCTGCAGCGTGATGACGACCGCCTGTTGTTTCAATTCTATCTAATTCCCACAACTTATACCCAGATGGCGACCAGGCTCACGCTGGAATGGATGCTCGCCGTCATGCGTCCAGCGTTAGTTGCCGCACACACTCGCGAAAATTTACTTTAGTACAACGCGTTTTTGTGTGAAAATGTCGCAGCTTGAGCAAATACCAATAAATATCCGGTTATTACCGAATGACTGGTAAGCCCCGTACGTTCTGCGAGTATTGACTTGTTTGACTTGCTTATGGCTGGTAAAGACGAGCCGGAGGCGAATAAGCCACGGAATGTGAATTTTTGAGAGAATTGATGATGACGAAACGACACATGCCCGAAGAAGTGACCTATGACCCGAACAAGGTCCTCGATGCCATCATGGAGAAATTAAACCTGAAAAATGACGCGGCACTGTCGCGCGCATTGGAAGTGGCGCCACCGGTGATCAGCAAGATTCGGCACCATACGTTGCCGATCGGCGCCACGATCTTGCTGCGCATGCATGAGGTGAGCGAATTTAGCATTCGCGAACTCAAGTCGCTGATGGGGGTCGAAGTGACCCCCATGCATATCGCGGCCTGATGAACGCGCTGCGCAGGTCCGCAAAGGGCCTGCGCCTTAGTTGCTCCGTGCCCCGCCAGGGCTGGCGGGGCGCGCCTGCGGCGTATGGGCAAGGCGCCCATAGTCGCCGTCATTGTTCAGGCGCTTCCCGCGTCAGGCAAAGGTCCGAGCGGCGACGGCCGGTACTGGCCGCCGCATCCGGGGCGTGTCGCCGATCGCCGTTTTAGCGTTCGCCGGCTTGGCGTGCATCATGCAAAAGGGGTGGCAACGGGCGATGCACACGCCTGCTTGTGCGCTCGCATTTTTCGCGGCCCCCCGGGAGGGGGCGCCATCGGCCGTTGCGCCGGCGCTCTGGTCGAGGCAATAGGCTTCAGGCCGGATATAAGCTTCGCCGAAGGTCGCTTCATACAATTGCTGCATGCGCTCGCCGGGCGACACCACATCGGCTGCGCTCCCTTCATCGCCGTACGGGTTGTGGTGCATGAAGCAGCCGAAAACATCATCGCAATCGGCTGCGTACTTTTGCGTATCGAGAATGTGGTAGTGCCAGAAGGTATCGACGGCTTTCGTCGGCGAGGCTGCTTCATTGGGGAAAGCATGCATCAGGTGAAGAAAACGCCGATATTCAACATCCATGGCCTCGACCTTGGCCCTGCTCCATCCTTCGCCATGCTCGGCGTCCATCAGCTTGTTCTTGATTGGCTCCAGATTCAAGGCGGCAATAGCGTGCATTACGTTATTCGTTTTCATGATCGTTCCTCTTTATAGAGTGTGGTTTTGGTTTGATGACATCCCTAGTTTTACCGATGAAGCGGCGTTCCCGTCGATCCTCCTTTCTTGTCCCAGTCGAAAATCACTTTCCTATTTACATTGATTTTCGTTACTTGATGAAGATGTTGCTCCGGTGCGCCGTTGCTAACTTGAGTTTCGTCAACAATTATTTGGGTTAAATCCGAGCCCTTCAAGCAGCCGCTGACACGTTTCCCGACCCATCGCGCTGCGTCTGTTTAGGACAGGGCTGCAGCGTGTCAGACAAGTTCCGCTTGCTGCCCGGCGGCGTCGGCGCCGCTGTGCGTTGCATCAGGCGCGCCGTCACCATGAAGCGGCACCGAGACGCACACTGTGGTGCCTTCGCCGTCGGTGCTGCTGATCAAAAATGCCCCGCCCAGGATGCTGATGCGCTCTTCGATGCCCACCAGGCCGAACGAGCCTGCCTTGCCGCGCTCGCGCTCGCCCAGCCCGATGCCGTTGTCGATCACCGTCATGGTCAGTTCCTGACCTGTCGAGGTCAGTTCGACCCGCACGCTGGTGGCGTGCGCGTGGCGCACGATATTGCTCAGCGATTCTTGCAAGATGCGGAAAAACGCGGTGGCGGCATGGTCGCCCAGCGTGATTTCCTTCGGTTCGGCAACCAGTTCGCACGCGATGCCCGTGCGGCGTCGGAACTCGGCGATCTGCCACTCGACGGCGGCCGACAGACCAAGGTCGAGCACATTCGGGCGCAGGTCGTTGATGATCTGGCGCACGCTCTTGATGGTCGTGTCAATCTGCGACAGGGTCGAGCGGGCGCGCGCATGCAGGCGCGGGTGGCGGTCGCGCGTGCGCGTGGCCAGCATGTCGGCCTCGATGCGCAGCGCCAGCAGGTTCTGTCCCAGGTCATCGTGAATTTCGCGGGCGATGCGTTTGCGCTCGCCTTCCTTGATTTGGTCGGCATGGGCCGCCAGCCGGCGCAGGTTGTGGTGCGACTGTTCCAGCTTGGTCTGGCTTTCGCGCAGTTCGCGCGTCATGCCCTTGGCCATCTTGATGGCGCGCCGGCGCGACGAGGTCAGTGCATGAAACAGCGCGTACAGCAGCATCGAGCTGACAAAGCCGGCCAGCATCGCCAGCCACGGCAGGAATTCCTCGAACCCCGTGTGCAAATCGCGCGCATCAACGCTGAACGTGGCATCCCACCGGCGCCCGTGAAAGTTGATCGGCAAGGTATTGCTGAAGCGGTCGGAAAAAAATCCATGCGAGGTGCTCGTGCCGCGCAGCGTATCGAGCAACACGCGCCCGCGCTTTTTATCGAGGCCAGGGTCGTTGTCCACCAGCGTCATGCGCACATGCCTGACCGGCATTTCATCGATGACGCCCGAGACCAGCGTATCGACCGAAAAAGCGATGCCAACGGCGCCCACGAAGGCCACGCGCCGCGCGTGCACGGTGTCGGTCGGCGCGTTAGGCATGTAGATCGGCAAGCGCATCGCCAGGACGGTGCGTTGCGGTCCGGACGGAATGGGAATCGGCATTCCCGAGGCGATCAAGTGGCCGCCTTCGCGCAAGCGGGTCTGGTTTTCCGCCTGCAGGGGGTTGGCCAGCAAATCGAAGCCCAGCACCTTGATGCCCGGCTTGACAGGTTCGAAGACGGTAATCACGCTGTATTCGGGGCGCCTGCCCGGCGGATGGATCTCGAACTGCGTGTTGCCTTCCTGTTCCAGCGCCAACTCAGCGTTCAGCCGTTTTTCGAAGACCGCGCGATTCTCGTCCTTGACGGACTCGGCGAAACTGATCACCTCGACGGCGGGAAAGTTGTGGGGCAAATCCAGGCCGCTGACGTAACCGCGAAACTGGCGGCGCGACAAGGGATAGCTGGTCTGGAAGATGCTTGCCGTGCCGCGCAACACGTCGGTATAGGATTTGATGCGCGCCACGATGATGTTGCGGGCGTTTTGCGCATGCGCCGAAAAGCGCATGCGCGAATCTGCCTCGATTGAACTGGCGGTCAGTACATACATCGCCAGTCCCACCCCGATCGACAGCGGCAGGCCGATCCACAGCGCAGGGCGCTTGCTCGACAGTGCTTTGGCAGATGTCTGTAGGGTTCGCATTGTTTGTTGCAATCCTTCCGATAGCCGCAAACGGCGATGCATGGTTTGATCTAAGTTAACCGATAGTCATGCCATGGCGTACCTATCGGTTTTAATAGGTTTTTGAAAAAATGGATTGATTCGGATCAATGCGCTGCGCCGCAGCGTGCGCCGCGGCGCGATTGTGAGGGCGAAATGTCGCACTAAGGCGACGGGGCAGCAGGATTTTCGACGGGCGAGCAGGAGTATTCTTACGTCCGTTTCGCCTAGGAATATTCTTATTTTGCCCAGCTGTCTTTCAGCGTGGTGACCCGGTTGAACACGGGCTTGCCCGGTGCCGAGTCGACCATGTCGGCCACGAAGTAGCCGTGGCGCTCGAACTGGAAACGCTCGCCGGGCAGGGCGGCGCTCATGCCCGGCTCGAGCCAGGCGCTGACCACTTCCAGCGCGTTGGGATTGAGCAGCGTCTTGAAGTCCTTGCCGCCGGCGTCCGGGTTCGCTTCCGTAAACAAACGGTCGTACAGGCGCACCTCGGCTTCCAGCGCGGTGGCAGCGCTGACCCAGTGGATGTTGCCCTTGACCTTGTAGCTGTTCGAGCCTTCGGTGCCCGACTTGCTGTCTTCAAAATAATTGACGTGCACCGCCGCGACACTGCCGTCGGCGGCCAGGTCGACACCGGTGCACTCGACGACGTAACCGTGGCGCAGGCGCACCCGGCTGCCCGGCGCCTCGCCAATCGGCGGAAAGAAGCGGAAATAGCCCTTGGACGGCACTTGCATGAAGTCATCCTGCTCGATCCACAATTCACGCGTGATCGGAAAGGTGCGCAGGCCGCGCTCGGGAAAGTGCGGGTGCACGGGCGACGTACACGCGACCGACTTGCCTTCGGGGAAATTGTCGATGATCAGCTTGAGCGGACGCAGCACGGCGGTGGCGCGCGGCGCCTTCGGATCGAGGTCGTCGCGCAGGCTGCCTTCGAGCGTGCTCATGTCGATCCAGCCGTCCGCCTTCGATACGCCAATGCGCTCGCAAAACAGCTGGATCGATTCGGGCGTGTAGCCGCGCCGGCGCAGGCCGACCAGGGTGGGCATGCGCGGGTCGTCCCAGCCGGCAACGATGCCTTCCTCGACCAGCTGGCGCAGCTTGCGCTTGCTCATCACGACATAGGTCAGGTTCAGGCGCGAAAACTCATACTGGCGCGGCACCGGCTGGGCGAAAAAGCCGCCTTCGGCCAAGGTGGCCAGCAGCCAGTCGTAAAACGGGCGATGGTCGGCAAATTCGAGCGTGCACACCGAATGGGTGATGTGCTCGAGCGCATCGGAAATCGGGTGGGTAAAGTCGTACATCGGGTAGATGCACCAGGTGTCGCCCGTGCGGTGGTGGTGCGCATGGCGGATGCGGTAAATGGCCGGGTCGCGCAGGTTCATGTTGGGCGCGGCCATAGCATCTTCGCTGACCTTGGCGCGCACGATGTGTTCGCCATCCTTGTACTTGCCGGCCTTCATGTCGCGAAACAGGGCCAGCGATTCGTCGGCCGGGCGGTTGCGAAACGGCGAGTTGGTGCCGGGCGTGCCGAAGTTGCCGCGGTTTTTGGCCATGTCGTCGGCGCTCTGGCTGTCGACATAGGCGTGACCCGAAGAAATCAGGTATTCGGCCATCAGGTACAGTTGCTCAAAATAATCGCTGGCGTAATGCAAGTGTTCCTGGCCGCCGTGTTCATAGCTGAAGCCGAGCCACTTGACGCTTTCGATGATGGTGTCGACGTACTCGGTGTCTTCCTTTTCGGGATTGGTATCGTCAAAGCGCAGGTGGCAGCGGCCGTTGAAATCGCGCGCGAGGCCGAAATTTACGCAGATCGACTTGGCGTGGCCGATGTGCAGGTAGCCGTTGGGCTCGGGCGGAAAGCGCGTAATGACGCTTGGCAAACCGGCGCGGGCATGGGTGCCGTCCGCTAGATCGTGCTCGACGATGGCGCGCAAGAAATTCGAGGTCGGCGCACTTGCCGTCGCCGCTGCAGCTTTATTTTTGTCGTTGCTCATGGGAGATTGCTTCGAAATGTTCAGGTCGCAGCATTTTACCGTACCCGGGCGTCCCCCACTTTGCGAATCTGCCAGCACCCCACATCTCCCCCGGGGAGCGCGCGGCTGGTGAAGCACCTGCCCGGCAAGTCGCTTTCTATAGGATAATCCTGCTTTAGCAGTAGTCACAGGGAGTTTCTACGTGGAAAATTTATACAATGTCCTCGGCGTGGCGCCCAATGCAAGCGATGACGAGATCAAGAAGGTCTACCGGTCGCTGGCGATGCGCTACCATCCCGACCGCAACGACGCGCCGGGCGCCGAGGTGCGCTTCAAGAGCATCACCAAGGCCTACGAAATCCTGTCCGACCGCGCCCGGCGCGATGAATACAACCAGAGCGTCAACCACCGCATTATTCTCGATGCCGAGGCCGAAGCCTTCGAGCTGTGGCGCTCGCTGTTTCATCTGAACGGCGTGACCTTGCCGGCGTGACTTTGCCGGCGTCAGCGGCGCCGAATGCGTACCATGCACTACCAACAGGACCAATAATATGAGAAAAGTACATCCCGAATTCGCCTACCAGTCGCGCGAGCTTGGCGGCCAGATCGACGGCATTTTGGGCGACCCGCCAAACCGCAAGAACTACGCCATGATGCTCGCCGCGCTGGTGGGCGAGTACGCAGGCGGGGGCGGCATTGAAGACGTCAACATGATGAGCTTTGCGCTGGTCGATCACATCACTTTCAGCGATTCCAAGGGCTTGCTCAAGGAAGCGGTCGAATACGACGGCGGCGAGCCGTCCAAGGTGTTTGCCATGGCCGCCTGCGAAGGCGAGGCCGAGGCGATGTACGCGGCGATCCAGGAAAGCCATCCCGATCTCGCGCGCCAGGCGATCATCACCGCTTTCCTGTTCAAGAATCCCCGCCTGTGGGACGACGACGACCAGTCGCTCGACCAGCTGTCGGATAACGATGACGGCGACGACGACCGCGACAACGACGGCGGCGACGGCAGCGTCTCCGACGACTTCGCGCAGATGTTCGACCAGGAGGACTAAATGAGCGACCCTGTGAGCGAAGCTGTTGACAACAGCGCCAATCTGCCCGCCTTGCGCAAGCAGGTGAGCGAACTGGTATTGGCCGGTTCCCTGCACCATGCTGAACAAGCGTTTTCCGACGCCGTCGAGCAGCACGGCGACCTGGTCGTGGCCGAAGTGATCGCCTCGCTCGCCCCGCAGGTCACCGCGCTGCACCTGTCCGGCTTTGACGGCGGCAAGACCTCGCTCGCCACGCTGCTGGTGCCGCCCAGGGCCTGGGCCGACAGCCTGGCCTTTTTCGCCGCCACCTGGTCGGACGACATGATCGAGGACGACCCGGAGCGCGTGGCCGAAACGCTGTTCTCGCACGTGCATGGGATCGTGTTTTCAACCGATGAACCGGAGCGGCGCCACGAGCTGCTGGCCGAGGCGTCCGCGTCCGACCATGGCGCGACCGTGTTCGCGATCCTGTTCTCGATGGCCCCGAAAGAGATCCTCGAGGTGGCCGGCGAAATCCTGGCCAAGGGCCCCTACATCACTGGCCAGACTTCGTCCGACAGCGACATCGTGCCGCTGGCAATCGAACTGGCCAAGGCCAGCGAAGACGGCTGGGACCGCGCGCTGTTCGAGCTGTTCCCCGACTTTCGCCACAGCGGCGACCTGGCCGACGCCGAATTTTCGGACGACCCGGACGAAGAGCCGGCATTCCTGCAGCGCTCGACCAAGGAACTGCTGTACCGCTTGCGCAAGCAGGTGCCGTCCTCGCGCAGCAATGTGCCCAAGCGCGGCGCGCGCAAGAGCATCGGAACGGGTATCTTTTCGTGATGATGGATGCGCAAACACCACAGTCGGCACTGCCCGCGCTGGTCGCCGAAAATCTGCCGCGCCTGGTGCGGGCGATTCGCTGCCTGGCCGGGCACGACGTCGAGGACGATCGCGTGATCCTGGCCGACGAACTGGCCGGCATCACCGCAATGGTGGCCGAAAAGTTCACCAACGATAAAACGGCAGAAGGCATACAGCGCGCTTTTTTTCTGACCGTGGGCTGCGTCTCGCTCGGTCTTGATCACGAGCTGGCGCACGAAGGCGATGAGGCCGCGCTCGCGTTCCTGATCGAGCACGGCGCCGAGCATGCGTTCCAGGCCGGCTTTCGCCTGGTGCGCGAGCTGTCGGCCTTGCCCGAGGACGCGTTGGTCGGCGAGTACGACCAGGACCCGGTCTACCTGCAGCGGCGCCTGAAGGAACTGTTCGTCGACGTGTGCAGCGCCGACCCGAGCCAGAACTGGTCGGGCTACGAAAAATATGAGTTGCTGCATGGGCAGCGCAAGAGCGTGCAGGCGATCGTGCGCGCGGCCGGCTGGCTGCGCCGCCATCACTGGGCCGGGCCGATCAACGATCCGGATTTGAATGCCGAGGGCGTGATCGCCGTGGCCATCATATCGGCGATCGAAGGCGGCGGGCGCATCATGGCGCGTTCGAGCCAGAAGGAGTTCGAGCGCATGGTCAAGTCGGTGCGCAAGAACAAGCCCGATTTCGACGAGGGCTGGGCGGCCCTGATGGTGCAGGTGCCGGCGCAGCACCAGGCAGTGCTCGCTGAGCGGATCGAAAACTACCGCACCCATTGCACCGTGATCCAGAAGGTACGCACACGCACGGCGATGAAGACGCTGTTCGCCGAATTCGAGAACTACGCGGGCTCGGAACTCGAAGCCGATTACGGCTGACCCGGCATCGGCCTCGCGCACGCCGCTCGCGCGCAAAGGGGCGAGCGCGGTAGGTCGGATAAGCGTCGCGTAATCCGGCATGCGTCAACGCGAAGGATGCCGGAAGGGGCCCGCCAAGGCCTGGCGCTTGCCCGGCCTACGCTCCTTACTGCAGCAACGATGTGCTGCTTACTGCGCCGCCGCAGCCTGTGCCAGCGCCACGAACGCGTCCACCAGCGGCGAGCGCTCATCGTCGCGTCGCGCCAGCAACAGCTGCGTGCTGGCGCCCTCGTCGGCAATCTGGCGGTAGCACACGCCGTCCATCCGGATCCGGTCGAAAGACGCCGGCAGCACCGATACCCCGCAGCCCGCCGCTACCAGCCCGATGATGGTCGACGCTTCGCCCGCCACCTGCCCGATGCGCGGCACGAAGCCGGCCTCGCGGCACAGCCTGAAAATCTGCGGATAGATGCCGGTGCCCGCGTTGGCTGGATACATCACAAAGCTTTGTTCCTTCAGCTGCGCCATGTGAATCGACTTTTGACGGGCCAGCGCCATGGCCCTGGGCAGCACCACCACCAGCCGGTCGTCGCGCAGGGCCGACAGCGCAATGCCTTCAGCGTCGGCATCCTCGGGCGGACGCACGAAGGAGAGGTCGAGCCGGCGCTGGCGCAGCGCCTCAAGCTGGCCCTGGGTGGCCATCTCGTGCAGCGTCAGGCTCACGGCCGGGAACTGCTGGCGGTAGCGGTTGATCACGGTGGCGAACAGGGGCGTGAGCGGGGTCGAAAACGTGAACCCGATGCGCAGTTCGCCCGCTTCGCCACGCTGGGCGCGGCGCGCCGTCTGCGCTGCCTGCTCGGACAGCTCCAGGATGCGGCGCGCGTCATCCAGAAACAGCCTGCCCGCCTCGGTCATGCGCACCGAGCGCTTGGTGCGCTCGAACAGCAGCGCGCCCACGTCGGCCTCGAGCATCTGGATCGCATGGCTAAGGGGCGGCTGGCCGATGTGCAGGCGCTTGGCCGCACGCGTGAAATGCAGCTCTTCGGCGACCGCGATGAAGTACCGCAGGTGACGCAGTTCCATTGTTTATCTTTTAAATGTATGAAAAGTGGCTTAAATATATATTGGACAGTATGAATGCGCAATCCTAAGATGGTCTTTCAAGCAGCCCACCAGGATCGACCATGTCCAGTCCCGCCTTCAATCGCATCAACTACGCCATGCTGTGCTGCGGTTTTTCCGCCTTTGCGCTGCTCTATTGCGTGCAGCCGCTGATGCCTGAAATGGCGCGCCAGTTCACCGTGACGCCCGCGCAGAGCAGCTGGCCGCTGTCGGTCACCACCATCGCGATGGCGCTGTCACTGCTGGCCAGCGGCGCGCTGTCGGACCGGATCGGGCGCAAGCGCTTGATGACGTGCGCCCTGGCCGCTGCCGCCGTGCTGGCGCTGTTGTGCGCTTGGGCGCACAGCTTTGTCCAGCTGCTGGCGTTGCGGGCCTTGCTGGGCATTGCCCTTGGCGGCGTGCCGGCCGTGGCCATGGCCTACCTGAACGACGAAATCGCGCCCGCCAAACTGGGGCATGCGATGGGCATGTATATCGCCGGCACGGCCCTTGGCGGTACCGTGGGCCGCGTCCTGGCCGCCATCGTTACCGACCTGGCTTCGTGGCGCTGGGCGCTGGGGTTGATGGGTGTGATGGGGCTGTACGCTGCCTGGGAGTTCCGGCGCAGCCTGCCGGACCAGTGCCGCTTCGTCGCCGCCCGGCCGGGTGTGCGCGCCGTTGCGCGCGGCGCCGCCACTCACCTGCAGGACGGCGGCCTGCGCGCACTGTACCTGCTCGCCTTTTTGGTGATGGGCGTGTTTGTCAGCCTGTACAACTATGTCAGCTTTCGCCTGCTCGGCGCACCCTTCTCGCTGGGGCAGACGGTCGTGGGCATGTGTTCGCTGCTGTACCTCTCCGGCATGTTCAGCGCGGTCTGGGCGGGCCGCCTGGCCGACCGCATCGGCAGGCGCAATGTGCTGTGGGCGGTGACGGCGGCCATGCTGGCAGGGTTGCTGCTCACGTTGTCAAACACCTTGAGCATCATCGTGATCGGCATGGCACTGTTGACGGCCAGTTTTTTTGCGGTCCACTCGGTGGCCAGCAGCTGGGTGGCGCGGCGCGCGCGCGGCGCGCGGGCCATGGCGTCGGCGCTGTACCTGTTTTTCTATTACGTGGGCGCCGCCCTCATCGGTTCGCTGTCCGGCGCCATGTGGAGCGCGCACGGATGGAACGGCGTGGTCGCCCTGCTGGCGCTGGCCTTGTCCGGCGCGCTGGCAATCGGACTGCGCCTGCGCTCGCTGGTGCCGTTGGGTATTGCCCCGGTGTGTGTATAGAGGGGAGGTGAACGCTCGGTCATTGATAACTTTGCTATTATTCAATCTTTTGACGGCGAAAAGAAATGACCTCTAGCACATACACAATTGACGAGGCAAAGCGCCTCGCGGTGCTGGACGGATATAGCATACTCGACACGCCGGCAGAGAAAGCGTTTGATGATATCGTCAACTTGCTCAGTGAATTGCTCAACGCCCCGATTGCCGCAGTCAATTTGATCGCCGAAGGGCGCCAATGGTTCAAGGCCGAAGTGGGACTGCATACCCGCGAAATGCCGCTTGAAAACTCGATCTGCAGGTTTGCCCTGCTACAAGAAGATCGGATGATCATTCCAGACCTGGCGCAAGACGCACGCATGTGCGGCAACGTACTCGTCACCGGGGCGCCGGGCCTGCGCTTTTATGCCGGCGCTGTGCTCAAGACGGCAGCGGGGGTGCCCCTGGGTACCTTGTGCGTACTCGACGTCAATCCAAGGCCGTCCGGATTGAGCGCGCGCGAATGCTTTATTCTTGAGACGTTCGCCGAGCAGATCATGGCCAGGATGGAACTGAAGAAGGCGCTGGCCGAGCAACAGCAGCTGTTGGCTCGGCAGCAAATCATTCTGGACGAGTTAAAGCTTGAGCGTGATCAAAGTCAGCAATTGTTGGAGGGAATGGACGAAGGCTTCATTTTTCTCGACCAAGCGTTCCGGGTGCGCCAGATCAATCCGGGCGGTTTGCGTTTCGAAACGCGCACTGCCGACCAGATACTGGGACGCTCGCACTGGGACATATGGCCCGGGTCGGAAGACCTGCCGTTGGCGCAGCATTACAAAAAGGCCATGCGTGAGCGGCAAAAAGTCGCCTTTGAAAATCATTATGTATATCCCGACGGGCGCAACTTCTGGGTCGAAGTGCGCGCGTTTCCCGCCAACGATGGCCTTGCCGTGTTTTACCGCGACGTCACAGCCAGAAAAATGGCCGAGATCGCGCTACGCGAAACGGCTGACAGGCTGGAATTTTCGCTGCAAGCGGCCCAGATCGGCGACTGGGACTTGAATCTGGCCGATGACACGGCGTACCGATCGCTGCGCCATGACCAGTGCTTCGGCTACACTGCGCCGATTGCGCACTGGGGTTTCGCCACGTTCATTGAGCATGTGCACCCGGACGACCGCACGTTTGTGTCGGAACAGTTCGCCAACGCCCTGCGCGAACTGAAGGATTGGAATTTCGAGTGCCGCGTCACCTGGCCCGATCAGACAAGCCACTGGATCGCTGCTCACGGCAGCGTTTACGGGCGCGATGCCACTCCCACACGGATGAGCGGCATCGTGTTTGAAATCACGAGCCGCAAGCACGCTGAAGAAACGTTACGCGAGAGCCAGCGGCTGGCCCTGATAGTGGCGCGCAGTGCCGAAAACGAGCGCCGCCGCCTCGATGCGCTGCTCGAGGCCGTGCCGGTCGGAATCATTGTCGCCAACGCCGCAGGCTCGCTGGTGCAGGTCAATGCGGAAAACCGCCGCTTGTGGGGCAATCATCCCATGTCGGCCGACATCGATGCTTACGTGGAATGGAAAGGCTGGTGGGCCGATGGTTCGCATCGGCACGGCCAAGCGCTGCAGCCGAGCGACTGGGCGATGACGCGCGCGCTCGCCGGCGAGGCCGCGCCGCGCCAGATTATTGAAATTGAGCCTTTCGACCAGCCGGGGCAGCGCCGGGTGGTGCTCAATTCCGGTGCGCCTATCCGCGGCGACGATGGCGAGATTGTGGGCGCCATCGTGGCCCAGATGGATGTCACCGATCGCATCCGGGCCGAGGAAGCGCTGCGCCAAGCGGACCAGAAAAAAGATGAGTTTCTCGCCATGCTCGCCCATGAATTGCGCAATCCCCTGGCGCCGATCACGTCGGCCGCCGCAATCCTGGCTGCCCGTAATATTGATGCGATTACCGTCCGCCGCGCCAGTACGATCATTGCGCGCCAGGCGAAGCACATGACCAGCCTGATCGACGATTTGCTCGACGTCTCACGCGTCACGCGCGGAAAAGTCGAACTGGAGCACGCCCAGCTCGACGCCAAAGATGTCATTGCCGACGCCATCGAGCAGGTCAGGCCGCTGATTGAAAAGCATCATCATCGACTCGGCGTCCACCTGTCGCCAGACCCGTCGATCCTGGTGGGAGACCGCAAGCGGCTGGTCCAGGTCATGACCAACTTGCTCAGCAATGCTGCCAAGTACACACCCAATGGTGGCAACATCGACATTGCGCTCGAGTGCGGGGCCGACACGCTGACGATCACGGTGCGCGACGACGGCATCGGGATGACGGCCGAACTGATTGGCAGCGCCTTCGAACTTTTTTCGCAAGGTACGCGCGGTCTCGATCGCAGCCAGGGCGGGCTGGGCATCGGTCTGGCACTCGTAAAAAGCCTTGTCCATCTGCACAACGGCACAGTGAGCGCGCGCAGCGATGGCGCCGACAAAGGCAGCGTGCTGGAAGTAAAACTGCCAAGGTCGAATCTGGCGATGCCGGCTTTGGATACTGCACGCTACGATGAAGCGCGGCCTATGCCGGCGCTACGCATCGCCATCGTTGACGATAACGAAGACGCCGCCACGACCCTGGCCTTGTTTTTGCAATCGTTCGGCCATGAAGTATGTACGGTCCTCAGCGCCACCGATGCGATCGCGCGCTTTCCCTCGTTCAGGCCGGACGTCTGCCTGCTCGACATCGGTTTGCCCGAAATGAATGGATTTGACCTGGCGCGCGCGCTCCGAAGCGCTTTGACGACGGCGGGAACTGTGCTGATCGCTGTCACTGGCTACGCGCAAGAACGTGATCGGCAGGAGGCGCTCGCTGCTGGTTTCGACGATCTGTTCGCCAAACCGGTGGATCTGGCCGCGCTCAATACCACGCTGATGCACATCGCCCATCTGCGGGCCCGGACCCACTAGGCGGCCAGCGTCGGGCGCCGATCACGCCAGGTGCTCCACACGATGAGCGCCAGCAGCACGACCTGTATTGGCAAGCGCAGCCACAGCGCCCAGAGTGGGACGTTGAACAGCTCTGGCCGCTGCAACATGTAGATGTGCGCTGGCGTGACGGCCAGGGTCAGCAGGAAAAGGCCAACGCCTGCCGATCTGCGCGTGCGGCGCAGCACAATGCCGGCCGCGCCCAGCAACTCGAAGACGCCGCTGATCAAGACCGCCGCCTGCGGCCAGGGAATATAAGGCGGGACGATGCGCGCCTCGGTAGCGCTCGCCACAAAATGCATGATGCCCCCGATAAAAAACCACAGGAATACAAAGGTCAGGCCTGCCAACTGGCCGCTGGAAACTGCACGCGTGGTCCATGCCTGTTGCAGGCTTTGCAGCGCGATCTTCATGGCAGCTTGATCTTCATGGGAGCACGATCTTCATTGCAGCACGATCTTCATTGCAGTCGGGTCTGCTTACAGCACGCCGTTGGCGCGCAGCGCGGCAATCTGTTCCACGCTGCGTCCCAGGACCTCGCGCAGCACTTCATCGGTGTGCTGACCCAGCATCGGCGGCGGCAGCGTCGCCTCGGCCGGCGTGGCCGACATGCGCATGGGACTGCGCACCAGCTTAACCTTGCCGGCCGCCGGATGGTCCATCTCGAAGGCCACGCCGCGCGCCTTGACTTGCGGGTTGTCGAACACTTCGCCGATGTCGTTGATCGGGCCGCACGGCACGCCCACCACTTCCAGGTCCGCGATCCACTGCGCGCGCGTGCGCGTCTTGACCATCTGGGCCAGCAGCGGCACCAGCACGTCGCGGTGCTGCACGCGCAGCGGGTTGGTGGCAAAGCGCGCGTCCGCGCCCAGGTCGGCCCGGCCACCTGCCTCGACGAACTTCTGGTATTGGCCGTCGTTGCCGGTGGCGACAATAAGATGGCCGTCGGCGCAGGCAAAGGTCTGGTAGGGCACGATGTTGGCGTGCGCATTGCCCCAGCGCTTGGGCGCCTTGCCGCTGTTAAGGTAGTTGCTGCCCATGTTGGCCAGCATCGCAACCTGGGTGTCGAGCAGCGCCATGTCGATCTGCTGGCCTTCGCCGGTGCGGTCGCGATGGGTGAGGGCGGCCAGCACGGCCACGGTGGCGTACATGCCGGTCATCAGGTCGGTCAGCGCCACGCCCGCTTTTTGCGGTCCGCCGCCGGGCAAATCATCGCGTTCGCCGGTCACCGACATCAGCCCGCCCATGCCCTGGATCAGAAAGTCGTAACCGGCGCGGTGCGCGTACGGGCCGTCCTGCCCAAAGCCGGTCACGGAGCAATAGACCAGGTCCGGCTTGATGGCCCTGAGCGAGTCGTAATCCAGGCCATAGCGCTTGAGCTGCCCGACCTTGTAGTTTTCCAGGACCACGTCCGCATGCAGCGCCAGCTCGCGGATCAGCGCCTGGCCTTCAGCGCTCGCAATGTCGACCGTGACGGAGCGCTTGCCGCGATTGGCCGCGAGATAATAGGCCGCTTCCGTGGTGTCGTTGCCGTCGGCGTCTTTGGCGTACGGCGGGCCCCAGGCGCGCGTGTCGTCGCCCACGCCGGGCCGCTCGATCTTGATGACGTCGGCGCCCAGGTCGGCCAGGTTCTGGGAACACCAGGGGCCCGCCAGCACGCGCGACAAATCGAGTACGCGGATGTGGCCGAGCGCCTTGGGCATGGCTTGCAAAGCTGGTGTCATGGTGAGCGTGTCTGGGTAGTTGAACAGGCAGCAATTATAGCGGGAGTGCTCCGCCGCGGGCGATCGTCTGGACGATGCTTGAAGCCGGTGTGAAGGCCGCTTCCATCACGTCGAGCGCCAGCTTTGGCTGGGCCGAGCCGCACATGAATATGTCGGCGGCCGCGAAACCGAATTCGGGCCAGGTGTGGATCGAAATGTGCGATTCGGCCAGCAGCAGCACGCCCGTCACGCCCATCGCTTCGCCAAAGCTGTGGAAGTGGCTGTGCAGGATGCGCGCGCCGGCGGCATCGGCGCCCGCGCGCAGCAGGGCGTCGATATGGGCGCAGTCGGTCAGGCGGTCCGGGGCCACGCCGTAGAAATCGGCCAGCAGGTGGGTGCCGGCGGGCCGGTGCGCCGGATGCGTCATTTGTGCCCGCCCCCGCCGCCCCAGCTGCCGCCGCTGCTACCGCTGCTGCCCGAGCTCCAGCTGCTGCCGCCGCGGCTGGACGAGGAAAAGGAGTTGCTCATGCTGCTCCAGTTGATCAAGGTAGTAACGATGGTGACCAGGATTGAATAGACAAAGTACTTTTTGTTCATGTATCGTCACCGTCGTTCTTGAAAAATGGGGCCGGGATAAACAGGGCAAACAAGGCAAGCAGCAGCACGGTGAAGGTCCCGCCAAAATTGGCCAGCAGCGGAATCGCGTTCAAGCCCAGGATCCACCAGACGAATTTCATCTGGGTGCTGTAATTCGATGCCGCCTGCTGCTTTGGCGCGGCGGACACGCCCTTGGCCGACTTGCCGAACCACGCCAGCACCTGGTCGTTGGCCACCGGCGTCGAGCGCGACCAGGTCAGCTCCTCGGCGCTCAGTTCGGCCGACAGCGTAGCCTGGCTCTTCTTGAATTCATACACGCGCGTCTTGTCGCCGGCCGTCACGCGCCAGTTAAAGGCGCCCGCGGCGTAGCGCACCGTCGCTTCGTAGTCAACCAGTTTGTCGTAGCGATCCTGCCCGAGCGTGGCGCTGCTTGCGGCCGGTGTATTCCAGGCCGGCCAGTCGCCCAGCACCTGCGCGCGCGACCAGCCTTCGTCGGTTTCCACCAGCCAGAAAAAGCCACCCTTGGTCCCGTACAGCAGGTACTCGGTCCATGTGGCGCCTTCGTCGTCGGCGCGCACCATGGCCCCGATCACGGTGTACTGCTCGCCCAAGATGCTGGCCGTGGCGCCCAGTTCCAGCGATGAAATCACGGCCTCGACCTGGGCCCCGGCGGCCAGCACGCGCGCTTCGGGTCCGGCGGCGTCGAGCTGCGCCGAACAGGCCGGGCACACCAAACTGGTGGTCACGCCCGGCAGGTAGCTGATCGCGCTGCCGCACGATGGGCAGTCAAGCGCATCGAGCTTGCCGCGATAGCGCCCGGCGCTGGCCTTGATTTCTTCATCGCTGCGCAGCAGCTGGCATGTGAGTTCAGGCAGCGTGACGGCCTTGCCGTTGTAGACGACCGGGACCGCGCCGTCCGTGTAGTCGAGCGTGATGAACGCCGCGCCGCAGCGCAGATCGGCGGCGCGAATGCGCCAGCCGTCGCCCACCCGGAACGGCAGCTCGCCCTGGCCGCCGATGCATTCGCCTTCGCGCTTGTCGGCGGCGGTGAAATGCTCGCTGCCGATCGGATACAGATTACCCGGCACGATCTCGTCGAAGCTGGGCAAGGGACCGCTCGCTGGGCGCGCCATGGTGATGGTGTACTGGCCGGAGGCGTCGCCCAGCCAGGCTACGCTGGCGTCGTCGTACAGCAGGTACCATTCGTTCCACATGCCCTGGGCATAGCGCAGCTGGATGCGCCCGACCACGGTAAAACCGCGGCCCGCGTAGCTGCCGGCGGTGCCGATCTGGATCGGCGAGTAGTCTTCCAGCACGGCCGACAGCTTGCCCACATCCTTGACCGCATCGCCATCCTTGAGGATGGACGCACGGCAGAATTCGCACACCGCCATGACGGCGGCGTGCGACTTGAATTGAACGGGCGCGCCGCAGCTCGGGCAGGAAACTGTCTGCATGGGGCGCCGGTCAGCCGATCAGTTTCTTGAGCAGCTCCGCCTTGGTGCTGTCGTAATCGGCAGCCGAGATCAGCCCCTTGTCGAGCATGCCCTTGAGCTTGGTGAGGCGGTCTTCGATCGACACTTCTGCCGGCGCTGCCGGCGCCGACGGAACTGCCGGCTGCGCCGCGCCGCTCATGCCCTGCGCCATGGCTTGCCCAAGCATGGCGCCTGCGCCCAGCCCGGCGCCGATGCCGGCCAGCCCGCCTTCGTTCTGCGCGGCCAGCGGAATGCTGCTGGCAACCTGGAACTTGGTGAAGCCGCCCATCTTGTCGGCCGACAGGCCGCCTTTCATGCCGGCCGAAATGCGCTCGTCAAGCGCGGCTTGCAGCTCTTCGGGCAGGCTGACGCTGGCGACGTTGAATTCATCCAGACCAATGCCGTAGCGGGCAAAGGCGGTGGCCAGGTCGCCCTTGACCTGCTGCGCCATCAAGGCCTGGTTGGCCGCCATGTCGAGGAAGGCGACATTTGCCCCGCCCAGCGACGAGGCCATGCTCGACATCAGGATGCCGCGCAGCTGCTCTTCGACGTCGTCGCGCGAGTAGACTTCGCGCGTGCCGCTGATCTCGGTGAAAAACTTGCGCGCGTCGGCTACCCGGTACGAGAACATGCCAAAGGCGCGCACCCGGATCATGTCGAAGTCCTTGTCGCGGATCGTGATCGGCTGCGGCGTGCCCCACTTGCGCCCGGTCTGCACGCGCGTGCTGAAGTAATACACGTCTGACTTGAACGGCGAATCGAAGAACTTGTCCCAGTTGCGCAGGTTGGTCATCACTGGCAGCGTTTGCGTGGTCAACTTGTGGGTGCCCGGGCCGAACACGTCGGCGATCGTGCCTTCGTTGACGAACACGGCGACCTGCGACTCGCGCACGTTGAGGATGGCGCCGTTCTGGATTTCAAAGTCCTGCATCGGAAAGCGCCAGGCGAGTACGCCCTCGCTCTCCTCGTTCCACTGCAAGACGTCGATAAACTGCTTTTTGATGAATGAGCCAAGTGACATGAGAGTCTCCTGTAAGAGATGCGAATAACTGGGGGGGGATGTGAAAACTGCGTCAGGAAATGGAGCCGGCGTTGATCAAGCCGATCGACACCGAGATGGCGCCGAGCAGGCCGCCGAAGGCCGCGTTGTCGGCCTCGATCTGGTCTTTCGACATCTTGAGCAGGCGCGTGGTGACGTGAAACACCAGCACCTGGATCAGCATGGCGCCGCCGGCCCAGCCAAGAAAATTGTAGTAGTCAGGCGTATGCAGCAGGGCCGACGAGATCGGCAAGGCAAAGCCGATCAGCGTGCCGCCCAGCGACAGGGCGGCCGCGTGGTTGCCGCCGCGGATCAGCATGACTTCGTCGTAGGGCGTTAAGCGCGTGTAGATGACAAAAAACACCATCACCATGGCGACTGCCGTTGCGAGGTGGAGCAGATAGTTTAGGATGGCGGGCACGCGGCACTCCCCAAGTAGAATAGACAAAATGATAGCACCACGGAATCTTAGAGCAAAAGACCATCGATGACCAAACGAATTCTCATTCTTTCCGTGTTCGTGGTCGCCTCGTGCGGGCTGGCGTACGAGCTGATCGCCGGGGCGCTGTCGAGCTATCTGCTGGGCGACTCGATCCTGCAATTTTCCACCATCATCGGCTGCTACCTGTTCGCCATGGGCGTCGGCGCGCATTTCTCCAAATACGTGCGCGAGCAAGACGTACTGGCGTGCTTCATCGACATTGAACTGGCGGTCGGCCTGGTGGGCGGCGTGTCGGCGGCGCTGTTGTTCATGACCTTTGCCTGGGCCACGGCGCCGTTTCGCACGCTGCTCTACGTACTGGTGTTCATGATCGGCGCTTTGGTGGGCATGGAAGTGCCGCTCGTGATGCGCGCCCTGAACGCGCGCGACACTGCCTTTAATGACCTGGTCAGCCGCGTGCTGACGTTCGACTATCTGGGCGCGCTGGCGGTGTCGCTGCTGTTCCCGCTGGTGCTCGCGCCCCAGCTCGGACTGGTGCGTACCGGTTTCCTGTTCGGGATGCTCAACGTGGGCGTGGCCATGTGGACGCTGTACGCCTTTCGCCATGAACTGGCCGACACCGGCGCGCGCGTGCTGCGCGCATGCGCCGTGATGGCCGCGCTGGTGGCCGGCTTTGTGGCCTCGGATCGCATGGTGCAGTGGGGCGAGCATGGCCTGTACGGCGACCAGGTAGTGTATTCCACCACGACCCCGTACCAGCGCCTGGTGATCACCAAATGGAAGGACGACACGCGCCTTTTCATCAATGGCAACCTGCAGTTTTCCTCGCGCGACGAATACCGCTACCACGAGGCGCTGGTGCATCCCGCGCTTGAAGCGCTGCCGTGGGCGCGCCGGGTGCTGGTGCTGGGCGGCGGCGACGGCCTGGCCTTGCGCGAGATTTTGCGCTACCCGAACATCACGCACGTCACCCTGGTCGACCTGGACCCGGCCATGACCGCCGCCTTTACCACGCGGGCCGAACTGGTCAAGCTGAACGCGGGTTCGTTCGCCGACAAGCGCGTGACGGTGATCAATGCGGACGCGGCGATCTGGCTGCAGAACACGGACCAGATGTTCGACGCGGCCATCGTCGACTTTCCCGACCCGTCCAGTTTCGCGCTCGGCAAGCTGTATTCGGTGCCGTTCTATGGCATCCTTAAAAAGCACGTGGCCGCCAACGGCCTGGTGGTGGTGCAGTCGACGTCGCCGTTTTTCGCGCCCAACGCTTACTGGACCATCGACGCCACGCTGCGCGAAGTGGGCATGCATACCTGGCCTTACCACGCCTACGTGCCGTCGTTTGGCGAGTGGGGCTTCATCCTGGCCTCGCCCCAGCGGCAATACGCGCCGCCTACAAGCTACCGGCTGCCGATGCGCTTTTTGAACCAAGCGACCACCCGCGAAATGTTTGCCTTCCCGCCCGACATGCAGCCGCGCGCGCTCGAGCCGAACCGCCTGAACACGCAGTCCCTGGTGCACCAGTTCGAGAACGACTGGCGCCAGGTGATCCGCTGATGGACCGGCGTTCGTTTATCGCGCTGGCGGGCGGCGCGGGCGCGGCTGCCGTGACCGGCGCCGGCTTTTACCGCTGGCAGGAGATCACGCCCACGCTGCACTATCCGGGCCGCGCCGAGGGCCACTTCCTGCGCGAGCGCTGCGCGCTGCCGGCACCAACCGAGGTGGTCGACCTTGACGTCGTCATCCTTGGCTCCGGCATGGCGGGCCTGGCCGCCGCCTGGCAGCTGAACAAACTGGGCCACGCAGGCGCGCTGATGATCGACGGCCCGCAACCGTTCGGGAACGCCGCCGGCGCCCGCTTTGGCGACCTGGCGTACCCCACCGGCGCGCATTACCTGCCGCTGCCTTCGCCCGAGATGGCGTACGTGCGCGAGATGCTGTCCGACCTTGGCATCATCACCGGCGACGCCCTGGCTGAAAAGCCCCACTACGACGAACGCCTGCTGCTGCACGGCCCCGAGGAGCGGCTGCTGTACAAGGGCGCGTGGCAGGAAGGGATCATTCCCAGCGTGGGCGTGGCGCCGCACGAACTGGCCGAGCACGCGCGTTTTTTCGCGGAACTGGAACGGCTGCGCCAGTTGCGCGGCGCCGGTGGCGGCCATGTGTTTGCCTTCCCTGCGGTGCGTTCAGCCAGCCATCCGGCGATCGATGCACTGGACCGGATCACGCTGCGCGCCTGGCTGGAGCAAAATGGCTACCGCTCGCCCACGCTGCACTGGTACCTCAATTACTGCTGCCGCGACGACTACGGCACCCGCTACGACAAGGTCTCGGCGTGGGCCGGCCTGCATTATTTTTGCAGCCGGCGCGGGCAGGCCGCCAACGCGGGCAGCGGCGCGTGGCTGACCTGGCCGGGCGGGATGCAGCCGCTGGCCGAGCAACTGGCCGCCGCGTCAAGCATTGCGCGCCGCGCCGGCACCGCAGCTTCGCTCAAGCGCACCGCAAGCGGCGTGGAGGCGCTGTGCTTTACGCTGGACGGCGGCGTGGCGAAGTCGTATCTGGTCCGCGCGCGCAAGGCGATTTGCGCAATGCCGCTGCACGTGGCCGCGCGCGTGGTCGAGAACATCGGCGCCCTGGGCTTTGACGCCAAGCGGCACATGCCGACCTACGCGCCGTGGCTGGTGGCGAATTTCTTGATGAAGGCTTTTCCGGCCGAACTGCCGGCGGCCCCGCTGTCATGGGACAACGTCGTCTACCAGGAGCCGGGGCTGGGCTACGTGGTCTCGACGCACCAGGACATTCGCGCCGCGCCGCCTTCAAAAACCGTGTTCAGCGCCTACGTCGCGCTGTCGGACCGCAGCGCGCTGGAAGCGCGCAAGTGGATGCAGGAAGCGAGCGCGCGCGACCTGGTGGCGCTGGCCAGCGCCGACCTGAAGGCCGCGTACGGCATCAAGTTCGCGCCGTGCGTGGAGCGGGTCGACATTACCCTGCGCGGCCACGCGATGGCGGCGCCGTTGCCGCATTTTCGCAGTAATGCGGGGCTGAAGGCTTTGCGCGAGGCGGACGGCGCGATTGTTTTCGCGCATGCCGATCTGACCGGGTTTTCTGTTTTCGAGGAAGCGGCGTGGTGGGGCTGCGAGGCAGCTCGGCGCGTGCTTGACTAGCTTGTTTGCAGTTACTTGCAGCGTACTTGCAACGTACTGGGACCGTACTTGCACCTGCGCGCAGTTCTATTCGTAGGCCACGCTGGCGCGGCGCCACGCGGCGTCTCCCCTGAGGCGCCGCACGGCGGGCGCCAACACTTCATACAGGCGCGCGTCGCGGTGCTGCACCAGGAAGCGGCGCTCGGTGCCGGGGCCGGGCATCGGGACGATGCGCAGGCGCGCGTTCAGCTTATGGGTGCGCATGAAGTAGCGCGCCATCGATTCGGCGACGATGACGCAGTCGACCCGCTCGAGCAGCAGTTTTTCAATGTTCTTCTCGTCGCTGGCGCCGTCCCTGCGCTGCAGGTGCGCGGAGGCGAACCAGTCGTCCAGGCCAGGGTAGACGTAGCCGGTGGTGACGCCCACGCTGGCGCCGGCGAACGCGCCCGGCTTGCACTGCGTCGGGGCCGTCCGCGGCACCAGCGGGGCCAGCGGCCGGGAAGTAGGCGGCCGGGAATCAAGCGACACCAGGACGAAGCGGTCGGTTGCAAAGGGCGCCGTCCACAGGTATTTTTCCTGCGCGGGGTCGGCCAGCCATTCGGGCATCATGCCAATCACAATGCCGTCGAGCGAGCCTTCCTCGAGCTTGACCTGCAGCCGCCGACGCGGCAGGTAGCGCAAGCTGAAGGTGTAGCCCTCCAGGTGAAGGCTGTTCATGTGACTGACCAGGTCAGGATAGATGCCGCGCCCGTCGCCCAGCATCAGGGGCGCAAAATTGGCGCTGGTGTAGACGTTGACGACTTCCGCGCGCGCCGCTGATCCGAAGAGCAGGCCACACGCCAGCAACATGGTTGTCGCGATCGATCTCATGGCTTCATAATATCACTGGGGGCGGTGACTTTCGCGCGCCAGGCGCGCCAGAAATAGGTCGCGCTCGGCATCGACGATGACGTCCACGCGCGCCGCGTTCAGACCCGTTGCCTCGAGCACGAAGGCTGACAGCTGCAGGCTCGCTTCCAGCGTTTCGGGCACCACGATGGTGGCGCCGGCCTGCTTGAGCGCGCAGGCGTGCTTCTCGTCGCGCGAGCGCGCGTACAGGCGCACTTCGGGAAACTCGCGCCGGATGCCGCGCACCGCGTGCAAGGCCGACGCGGCGTGATCCATCGTCAGCACGATGGCGGTGGCACTGCCGGCGTCCACCCGGCGCAGCAGTTCGGCGCGCGAGGCGTCGCCGAAAAAGACGGGCAGGCCTTCGGCGCGCAGCCGGGCCACCAGGCGCGCATCGTTTTCAAAAGCGACAAAGGCGATGCCCTGTTCGGTCAGCAGCTTGGCCAGCTGGCGGCCGACCCGTCCAAAACCGGCGATGATGATGTGGCCGCGGGCCGAGTCGAGCTGCGCATGGTCGAGCAGCGCGGCCGCGTGCTGTTCGCTGGTCTCCCAGCGCTCGGCGAGCGCGCGTCCGAGCCGCGCCAGCGGCGGCGTGACGAACAGGGACAGGCCCACGGCCAGCATGATCATCTGTCCCAGTGCCGGGTCGATCAATTTGCCGGCGGTGGCGTAGCCGATCACGATAAAGGCGAACTCGCCACCTTGGCCAAGCAGCAGGCCGCCTTCGATCGCGCGGCCCCAGGGCAGGCCGCCCAGCTTGAACAGCAGTGCGACCACGCACGCCTTGATGCCGATCAGGCCAAACACGGTGGCGGCGAGCCACAGCGGTGCGGCGGCGATCTGGCGCACGTCCATGCCCATCCCGACGGTCATGAAGAAAAGGCCCATCAACAGCCCCTTGAAAGGCTCGACCATCAGCTCGACTTCGTGCTTGAACTCCGTTTCGGCCAGCAGCACGCCGGCGATCAGTGCGCCCAGCGCCATCGACAGGCCGGCGGCGGCCGACAGGCCCGCGATGCCCAGCGTGGTCAGGAGGATCAGCGCCATGAAGACGTCGGGCTGGCGGTGGCGGGCAAAGGCGCGAAACAGCGGATGGACCACGCGAGCGCCCACCAGGTAGATCAGGGCGATGGCCAGCGCCGCCTTGCCCATGGCGATGGCAATGAGCGTGCCCAGGCTGGCGCCGCCGCCGCCGCCCAACGCGCCGATCAGGATCAGGAGCGGGACCACGGCCAGGTCTTGCAGCATCAGCACGGAAAAGCTGGCCTGGCCGAGTGGGGTACTGGTGCTGTGCTGCGCCGTCATCAGTTGCATGACGACGGCGGTGGAAGAAAGCGAGAGCACCAGGCCGACGATGACGGCGGTGTCCACGCGCCCGACCATGAACCAGGTGATCGCGCCCAGCAGCAGGGCGCTGACCAGCACCTGCGCGGTGCCGGCGCCGAACACCCAACGCCGCAAGGACCACAGGCGCGCAGCCGACAGTTCGAGGCCGATCATGAACATCAAGAACATGACGCCCAGTTCTGCCAGGGCGACCACGCCTTCGGCGCGCGGGAACGTCAGGTAGCCGAGCCAGCTGATGTCGGCCGCGAACAAGCCCAGGCCAAAGGGCCCGAACGCGGCGCCCACCGCCAAAAATCCCAGCACCTGGTTGATGCGCAGGCGCGCCAGCGTGGGAATCAGGATGCCTGCCAGCGTCAGAAACAGGAGGATTTCCCTTAAAAAGGGGAAGGCATGTTGCTCTTGCACGGACGGTCCTGGTCTGCGGTTGGTGTCGCCGGCATTTTATAGCACGGGCTATAGTACTGTCCGTTACGGCGGGGGCAGGGCGGCCGTCATGCCGTCGATCGCGTCCTGAAAGCTGATCTCGCGCGTCATGTGCCGTCGCCAGATGGCCAGCAAAGGCGCGCTGGTCTTGAATGAGCCGCGTTGGTAGATGCCGGCCGGGTCGGCGTAAGGAGTGTAGTCGACCCCGCGCGCCTTGAGGACGGACTTGACCGTTTCGCCCACCGTGTAGCAGTGCACGGCGTGCCAGAGAGCTCGGTTTGGCGCTCGCCCGGCCGCCGCCAGGCTGGCGTTGATGGCGTCGATCACGGCCCCGTTCACGCGCATGTGCGCCCCCTCGTGGTACAGCATTTCGAGCGCCGCCAGGCCCTGGTAGTCGGTGCGCGCGCTGGGCATGATAGTTTGCATGGGGTCGTCGTCGGATGTGTAGGCGCCGCTGCGCTCGCCCGTGTGGAAGACGACGTCCACCCGCGCGGGACTGGCGGGAAATGTGCGATGGAGGTGGCCTTCGATGCCAGTTTTTAACTGTTGCCCGAAAACGGCGTCGAGGGCGCGTGCTTGCCGGATCCAGCGCCGGTTGGCGCTGTCGTGGATGGGCCAGATGGTGCGTGCGTAGAGCGGGGCGGCGCGCTCGAGGGCGCCTGCCAGGGCCGGCGGCAGGGCCAGGCCGGCCACGCTGCGCTGCGCGTCGGGAGCGCGGCTCAAGGCCAGCTTGACCCGGTCCATGTCAGGATCGAAAACATCGCTGCGCGCGTAGGTGTTGCGGTAGTAGGCGGCTGCTTGTTCGAGACCGGCGCGCTCGAATGGATCGGTGACGGCTTGCCATTCGGCCCGGGGACCAAATTTGCCGAGGGTGGCGTTATCGAATAAAAAGTGATGCAGGTTGAGCAGAAAGTGGCTGTGGAAGGCGAACTGGACGCGCTCGCCAGGCCCGGTTGCCGATGCGGGAAGGCAGAACAGGATGGCGAGGACAAACGCGAGAGCGCGGCGCATGGGTTTCCTTGGGCGTAGTGAAAACGTAGTATAGCCCGTAATGTTGTATAAAATAACATCTTGATCGCACCTGTAACACGTCGGTAGTGGAGCAGGAAAAGGCGCAGTCCGCAGGGAATGCATGCGCTTCGAGATGGGTGGAAGTGCAAGGCGCAGCCAGGCCTAACGCTTATCCGACCTACGTTCCTCGCTGCAGCACGCTCACACCAGGCAGCGCCGTCGTATTCTTGAGCGTTACACCTTTTGCGACAGCCCGGCGCGCTGCTATCCCACTTGCCGCTGCGCAGTCCCGGCCCCCTGCCGCGTCTCGGCAGTATGTAGCAACTCCGCGACTTCCTCGGGTGCGGCACGCAGGTCGATGAAGCGCGCGATGGCGTTGTCGAGCGGGGGCAGCAGGATGCCGCGTTTGCTGCCCAGCGCGCTGTAGTACGGCCGCCGCGCCTGAAAGTGAAAGTCGGCGGCGCGCCGTTCTTCAAGCCGGCTGGTGTCTATGTCCGCCAGCAACGCAGCCTTGCCGGCCAGCTCGACCCAGGTCAGCGCAGTGCCGTTGGTCAGGTGCCAGACGCCAGCCTCGCGGTCGATAATCAAATCGAGGCAGGCGTGCACGAGATCGGGGACGTAGGTGGGCGACACCGTCAGGTCGCTCGCGGCCGTGTAAGGCGCGCCTCGCGCCAGGGTGTCGAGCACTTGCGTGAGGAAATTGTAATTGTCCCAGGGGCCGAAAAAGGAACTGGTGCGCACGACCAGCGCGCCCGCGTGCTGGTCCAGCACGATCTGTTCGGCCGCCGCCTTGCTGTGCCCATAAATATTGAGCGGCGAGACGGTATCGTCCTCGTGATAGGGCGACAGTTGTTGGCCGTCAAACACCAGGTCGCTGGAAAACGTGGTCAGGTGCACCCCGTGGCGGGCGCAGGCGCTCGCCAGCACGGCCGGGCCCTGCACGTTTTCGCGGAAGCAGCGCTCGATGTCGCGTTCGGCGTCGTCCACCCGTACGTAGCCGCTGGCGTTGATGATGGCCCACGGCTGGTACTTGGCGAGCGCCTGCTCCACCGAGTCCTGGTCGGCAATGTCCATGTCCTTACGGCTGAGCAAACGGTAAGCCAGATTGCGCTTGTGGCAGATACGCGCGAACGCGCGCCCCAGCGTACCTGTGGCGCCGGTGATCAGGATGGGCGCAACGGCAGTGCCGACGGTCAGGTGGCCGTCGGCCGAGATCGAGGTCAGCGCTTCGGCGGTGGCGACCGGCGGGCACAGGAAGCGGCCCGCGCGGCGCCACCAGCCCTGGCCGCGCAAGACAGGGTGGGACGGCGCCTGGCCGCAAGCCAGTTCGCGCATCATCCCGGCCAGTGCCGTGGGGCGCGGCAGCGGGGAGCGCACGTCGAACGGCCCCGGCTCGTAATAGCCTTTGGCGGCGGTCACCAAGCTGTTCCAGTCGAAGGAACCAAGCAGCGCCCATACGGTGACGGCAAGCACGTCGACGCCGTTGCGCCTGGCCTGCTGGCCCGCTTCCCAGATTTCAAGCAGCCAGCGCAACTGGTCTTCGCGGTTGGCGTCGATATGCGCTTCAGTGACGGCCAGCGGGATGCGGTAACGGTCCCAGATTTCGTCGAGCAGGGGACCGATGCCGGCCGTCGGCGTGGCCAGCGCGCGCGAGGTTTCGATATCGGCGCAGGCGCGCCCGTCGGCGCTGCCACGAAAATGCTCGGGGTAGCGCTCGGCGCGGTGGTCGAGCCAGCGCTCACTAGTCACGTAATAGTTGACGCCAATAATGTCCGGCGGACACGGGTTGTCGCGGAACCAGAGGATCTCGGTCGGGGCGATGCCGCTGGCGGTAAGATACGGCCACAGGCCATAGTCGGGGCCGACCATGCCGCATAGAAGATCCCAGGCCAGCCAGCGCCGCTCGTTGTAGAACTCGGCTACGTCGCGCAGCTCGTGCGTGCTGTAGGTTTTGCCCAGGTCGTCGGTCTGGACCAGCATGGCGTGCGGATTGACCTTGCGGATGGCCTGCATGGAGAGCACGATCGCCTTGCACTGGACCAGCAGGGCGCGCAGGAACAGCGCGTTGCTGCGCCCGTGCGGATACCACAGCCCATACAGGCCGCTAAAGCGGGCGGTGGTCAGCGGTTCGTTGACGGGAGTGTAATGCGTGACCCAGGGATAGCGCTGCGCGACGGCGCCGGCGTAGTCGGCCAGGCCGCTGGCGAATGCGGGGTCCACCAGGCTGGTGTGCGCCGGGCCGCTGCCGTGGTGCACCAGTCCGACGATGGGGGCAATGCCGGCTGCGCGCAGTGCGGGCAGGCGCTGGTCCGGCCAGCTCCAGTCGGCCGCGGCAAGGCCATTGGGCGCCGTGCGTTCCCACAGCACGGGATAACGAATGGCCTGGATGCCGAGCGAGGCGAAACGCTCGATGTCGCAGCTGCGCTGCGCATGGCCGTTGCGGTCGATCTGGCTGAAGTACTCGTCTTGCACGCGGTTGACAGTGCACTCGAGACCGCCCCAAAGTTGCAGCGGCGCAGTATGCAGAAGGGATGGTCTTTCATGCATGGAACTCACCCACAGTAATTGAATGGAAACCTTAAAAATTAGAGATGCATTAAAACGGGAAAGTTCGGCTCACTGTCGAGAGATCGCGTCCGGATGGCCGTTTTGCTGACGCAGCGCAGCGAAAGCGCAAGCAGCCCTTGGCCTTGCTGTATGATGCGGTACGCCTTTTGTCCGCTTTCCCTCTGTCCTATCTCACCGAGAAATTCGCATGCAAACCTTCATTCCAGGCAAAGACGCCGCCCTTGAATCCACCATCGAGACCATGCAGGCCAAGCTGGCCGCGCGCGGTTTCAAGCTTAACGAGTCGTCGCTGCTGCATGAAGTGGACGCCATCTGGTCAACCCACATGAAGGACAACGATTGTCCGATGTTGTTTTCAAACGGCAAGGGCGCAACCGAACTGGCGGCGCGCGCCAGCGCCTACGGCGAATTTTTCGAGCGCCTGGGCACGCATTATTTCTGGACCCATTTCAACCTGGGCGAAACGCGCGCCAACCGTCCGTTCGTGCACTATCCGCAAGAGCGCTGGTTTCCGCGCGCCGAAGACGGCGCGTGGCCGGCGGAAATCCTCAATCCCGAATTGCACGCTTTTTACAATCCCGACGGCGAGATCGATGCCGAAGTGCTGGTTGACTTAAATTCCGGCAACGTCGAGCGGGGTATTTGCGCCTTGCCGTACATACGCTTGCGAGATGGCGCCGAAACCTTGTTCCCCGTAAATATCATCGGCAACCTGTATGTCAGCAACGGCATGGCGGCGGGCAATACGATGATGGAAGCGCGCAGCCAGGCGATTTCCGAAATTTTCGAGCGCCAGATCAAATACCGCATCATCAGCGAAGGCTTGTGCCTGCCCGAAGTGCCGGACGACGTGATTGCGCGCTTTCCGAATATCCAAGCCGGTATCGCCGGCTTGCGCAAGGCCGGTTTCGGCATCCTGGTCAAGGATGCCTCGCTGGGCGGCAAGTATCCGGTGATGAACGTGACGCTGGTGCACCCCAAAGACCAGGGCGTATTTTCGAGCTACGGCGCGCATCCCCGTTTTGAGATCGCGCTGGAACGCGCCATGACCGAACTGTTGCAGGGCCGCGCCCTCGACTCGCTGGAAGGCTTCCCCGAGCCTGGCTTCGACATGAATGAAATCAACGCCGTCGCCAACCTCGAAATTCACTTCGTCGATTCAAGCGGCGTGATCAGCTGGAATTTCATGGGCGACAAGCCTGATTTCCCCTTCGTGGACTGGAATTTTAGCAATACGACGGAAGAAGACTACCACTGGCTGGTCGATTGCCTGCACGGCGAAGACAAGGATATTTATGTGGCCGACTTCAGCGAGCAGGGCGCCTACAGCTGCCGCATCCTGGTGCCAGGGTTTTCGGAAATTTATCCAGTGGAAGACCTGGAGTGGGAAAACAATAGCATCGGCAATGCCATCCGTCCCAAGCTGGTGCGCCTGAACGAACTCACCGAAGACGACTGCGCCGAGCTGCTGGAATTGCTGCAGACGATGAATGTCAACGATGAGCGGCCGCTGTGGGAAATCCTGGGCCTGGCCATTCCCCTCGGCACCCCGTGGAAGCAGTTGCGCGTTGGCGAACTGAAGACTTTGCTGTCGCTGGCGGTGGGCGACCAGGACGGGATCCTGGAAGGGTGCGACTGGATTCACCACTTCAAGGACCTGGCCCCGGCGCGGCGCCTGGTGTACCGCTGCATCGAGAGCATCCTGAACGTGGACGATGTGGATAACTACCGCCGCTCGATGGTCATGCTGTACGGCGCCGACACGGTACGCCAGGCCGAGGCGCTGCTCGACCGCAGCGAGCGCTTCTTCGGGCTCGAGACGCTGGGACCCGACATGCAGGGCAGCGCCATGCACCAGACCTTGTTGGCGGCTTACGACAAGCTGTTCGTGTAATCTGATCTTGCAATGCATTGCGCGGCCTCTGGCATGAGGCCGTCGCAAACAAGGGCGAAAGCGCAGCAGAGTTACGTCGCTGCGCCGCCTGCGCGAAGACGATGTGGCTGCGCCGCACTGTCGCCCCTTCTGCAACACCCTCGCAACCGGGGGCGCAGTATCACCATCCTCCCCTCCTTGTACACCGCCGTGCTGCTTTTGCCGCGCCACTGGCGTTCCCGCGTGCGCAAGCCCATGATGCAGCCTTCACTACAAGGAGTTCATCATGAGCAAAGGATTACGACTGACCCAAAAATGGATGCAGCGCGGCCTGTGGCTGGTTGCATTCGCTTTCGCCGCCTTCCTCATCGGCCTGGGCGGCAAGGTAGTCGAAAACCTGTGGGACGTGGAACAGCCGCTGACAGTTGAGCAATTTCTCGATCCGGCCACGCACCGGCAACTCACGGCAGCGATGGAGCTGGCACAAAAACGTACTGAAACCGTCACCGCCCGGCGCGAACAGGCTGCCCAGAAACTGGAAGTTGCCAAGTCCAACTCGCGCCTGGCACAGGAAACTTTCAGCAACTGGATTGCCACGCGCCAGGCCACGATGCGCCCCGATCAAGATCCTGACCTGATTGCCCGCACGCGCGGCCTGGAGGCCGTCAAGACAGTGGAACGCAGCGCGCTGGCCGAGGTCGAAACGCAAGACCAGGCATTGCTTGACACGCGTCAGGCAAGCGAGCGCGCCAGTGCTCAAATGGATGAAGCGCTCAAACCCGCGCAGCAAGCGCTGGCGCGCGCCTACCAGCTCAAGGAACTGCGCGTTTTCCTGTATCGCCTGGTGCTCACGCTGCCCCTGCTGTTGGGTGCCGGCTGGCTGTTCGCCAAAAAGCGCGGCAGCACCTACTGGCCTTTCGTCTGGGGTTTCATTTTCTTTGCGCTGTTTGCGTTTTTTGTTGAGCTGGTGCCCTACCTGCCAAGCTACGGCGGCTATGTGCGCTATATTGCCGGCATCGTGCTCACGGTGGTGGCGGGGCGCTATGCCATCTTGTCGCTGCAGCGCTACCTGGCGCGCCAAAAGGCGGCCGAAGCGATGCCGGAAGTGCAGCGCCGCGAAACGCTCAATTACGACATGGTCTACACCCGCCTGGCCAAGTCGGTGTGCCCTGGGTGTGAACGCCCGGTTGACCTGAAGGACCCTGCGCTCGACTTTTGTCCCCATTGCGGCATTGGCCTGTTCGAGCGCTGCCCCCAATGCAAAACGCGCAAAGGAGCCTTTGCGCGTTTCTGTTTCTCATGCGGCACGCCCGGCAAAGCCGGGATGCCTGACTAAAAATTAGTCCTTCAGGTCGGCCGGCACTTTGCCGCCGTTGGCCGCCAGCTTGTTCATGACCTGGCGGTGCAGCCAGATATTCATCGAAGCCGAGTCACTGGTGTCGCCGGTGTAGTGCAGTTCGGCGGCCAATTCCTTGCGCGACTGCAGGCTGCTGTCGAGGTCGAGCAGCTTGAGCAGGTCGACGATTGACGACTTCCAGTTCAGCGACGATGCTTGCGGCATGCCGTTCAGAATCTGCTCGACATCTACCTGGTCAATTGCCGCTACCGGCGGCGGTGCCGACGGGGCTGACGGTGCTGCCTGACCGACTGTGGCCGTTGGCGCTGGCGCCTGCACGGCAGGATGCGACGAAGGGAAGATTTTGTGGAAGATATTGCTGAGGATGCCCATGATATGCCTTTGTGTGTTGTTGTAAGAGTGGCTTGGTGTAAAACTGATTTGATGTAAAACTGGCTTGATGAAAAAGCAGTTTAGTTCTTCATGCCTTCGGCGATACGGCCGAGAACGATGGCAAGTGCCGCGCCGCCGATGGTTTTCACCAGCGTCGGATTTTCTGCGTAAAAAGCGCCCATGCGGTCAACAATGCTGGGGTTGGCTTTTTCGGCGTGTTCCGCCAATTCCTTGACTTGCTCGGGCGTCATTGCATCAGCCTGGGCCGGCGTAATTGCCGCTGGCGCCTCGTTACCGTGGAACAGGTTGCCCAGCGCACCACCGGCGATGGAACTGAGGATGCCGGGACCCATGCCGCGCAGCAGTTGATTGAGCATGCCCGCGCGCTGCGTGGAGTCGCTCTTGTCGAACAGCTGGCTGACCATTTGCGGGAACGGCGGCGTCTGGTCCGATCGCAGTGCCTCGGTCACGCCTTGGGCCATCGCCTCGCGCGGTGCATTTTGTGCGACTTGGTCGAAATCGTCGTATGCGCGGCCAGCGTTGGTGGTGTGAGCGCCGCCCAGATATTGTTGCAGTAAATTACCTAAATCGAATGCCATGTGGAGCTCCCCCGTGTGCAATAAAAATCCGCGCCTTGCTGTGATGAGCGCGTCGTCGATGCAGCAGAGTAGGCTGGAAAGACAACGTTATCCGTTCGCAAACGCACATACCCGGGATATTCGCCGCCCGGGTTCAAACCGTTGCGCCGGGGAAGCTGTTCGGATTTTTCCATCGGGAAATACTTGGACTTAATTTCCTTAAACACCTAAACTCGAAGTTTCCGATAATCAATATTCGTTATGCGACTTCTCGCCCTCGTCATCTTTGCAGTGATCTTCGCCGCCGCAGTGCACCTGTGGGCGTTGCCGCCGCTGGTGGGCGCGCTGTACCTCGTGGCGAGCCTGGTGTGCTTTGCGATGTACGCGCTCGACAAGTCGGCGGCCAAAGCGGGGCGCTGGCGCACGTCGGAAAATACGCTGTTGTTGCTGGGCCTGGCCTGTGGCTGGCCAGGCGCGGTCGTGGCCCAGAAGCTGCTGCGCCACAAGTCGAACAAGCAATCCTTCAAAAGCCGCTTCTGGTTCACCGTGCTGCTCAATAGTGCGCTGTTCGTTTACCTGGCCTCGCCGCTGTCGATCCTGCAGCGCGCTTGATCAGAACGAGAGCCGCTCGCCGTCGGCCGGAATGCGCAGGCGCGCGCCCACGCCGGCCGCCTGCGCCGCCGCAGCCAGGGCCGCGCGCGTGGGCGGGCAATGGCTGAGCGCTTCCAGGTGGTTGGCCACTACCGTGCCGCGCGCCATTTTCGCAAATGCAATCACCTCGTCCGGACCCATGATGATCTCGCCGCCCAGGTCCATGCGCGCCCCGCCCGCCGGCACCACGCAGATGTCCGGCTGGTAGCGCTCGACGGCTTGGCACACGGCGCTTGAGAGGATCGTGTCGCCGGCCAGGTACAGCGTGCCCTCGCCGGGCAGCGCAATCAGGTAACCGACCCCGTGTTCCATCAGCGCCCCAATCCAGCCGCGCCCGTGGGTGCAGCGGACCGTCTGAATGGTCCCGTTCAGGAAGGGTTGGGGCGTGCTGCTGTCCGGCGCCAGCGGCTGCGCATCGAGGCCGCGCCTGGCAAGGTAGCCGGCATCGTGCGCGGTACAGGTCACCGGGATGCGGCGCTCGCGCAAAAAGCGCCTTCCTTCGTAGTCGAGATGGTCGAAGTGTCCCTTCTGGCAGTGGGTGATCAGGCAGTGCGTCACCTGCTCGAGCGCGCCGGTGGCGCCAGGGGGCAAGTCGAGGATCGGATTGCGCTCGCGCTTGCCGTCGAAGACGCGCAGTGGCGGCAAGCTGTATTTTGCGCCAAGCATCGGATCGACCAGGATGTGGTGGGCGCCGCTGTGGATGATGATGGTGGCGTTGCGCAGTTGGGTGATCTGCAAGGTCACGCTCCTTGAAAGGGAATCCGGCGCGCCGCCAGGCGTTTGACGCCGCCGCGTTCGGCCGCAGCGATCATTTGCTGGCGCGCGGCCGGCTGTTCGTCCGGCGTGCCGTTGCCGAAGGGCGGATCCGGATAGTATTCAATGCCAAGCTGGATGGTTTTGGCCACTTCTTCGCCGGCCAGCAAGCCTGCCAGGAACAGGCCGGTGTCGATGCTGCTCGAGACGCCCGCACCGGTCACCAACTGGCCGTCGCGTACATAGCGCTGCTTGACTACGCGCGCGCCGTACGCCGCCACCTTGTCGCGCGCAAACCAGTTGGTAGTCACCTGTTTGCCTTCCAGCAGGCCGGCCGCGCCGAGGATTTCGGCGCCGTTGCAAACGCTCACGGTCCAGGCGCAGGATGCCGATATGCGCCGCACGCACGCGAGCAGGGCATCATCGGCCAGTGCCGCCTCCACGCCCGGGCCGCCCGGAACATACAGGATGTCGGTCGCTTCCAGTTGGTCGAACGTTTTGCACGCCTGCATGCCCAGCCAGCCGGTATCGACGGCCACTAGGCCGCACTTGGCCGCGACGAATTCGACTTCCATGCCGGGCAGGTTGGCCAGCACGTCGTAGCCGCCGACGACGTCGAGGGCGGTAAAACCGTCAAACAGAATGATTGAGAGGCGCATCATGGTTCTCCTTGGTTGATCAGAAGTTCATTCTGGGCTCGAGGCGCCAAATAAAAAAGTGGCGATATCGCTAAAAAATATGGCATTATCGCCAGCATGAAAACGACGCGCATAGCAGTACTTGCCTACGACGGCTGCATGGGCATGGAGATCTTCGGCCTGTGCGACACGCTGCTGGTGGCAAACCGGGTGGCGCAGGCGCTGGAGGGCGCGGCCTCGGCCCCGCTGTTCGAGGTGACGGTGATCAGCCTGACGGGCGCCGACGCCACGGCCGCCGGCGGCCTGCGCATCGGTACCCGGCGCGCGCCGCGCGCGCGTCCCGACCTGCTGGTTATCCCCGGCATGGAACTGAGCGACCGCGCCAGCTGCCTGCAGCCGTTGCGCCGCCTGGCGCCGGAAACGGCCTATGTCAGGCGCGCTTTTGCCAAGGGCACGCCGGTGGCCGCCGTGTGCGTGGGCGCCTTCCTGCTCGGCGAGGCCGGTTTGCTTAACGCGCGCCGCGCCACCACCTCGTGGCTGTTCGCCGCCGATTTGGCGCAGCGTTTTCCGCAAGCGAACGTCGACGTCAGCGCCTTGCTGGTCGAGGACGGCGGCGTGACCACCACCGGTTCGTTCAGCGCCACCTTCGATCTGGCCATGCACCTGATCGGCAAGGCCGCCAGTCCCAAAGTGCGGCGCGCGGTGGCCAGGATGGCCTTGCTCGACGACCGGCGCGCCAGCCAGGCGCCGTACATCGACAGCCGCATGCTGGCCCGTCCGTCCGGCACTTTTGGTGCGCAGGTCGCCGGGTGGCTCGAAGAGCGCGTGGCCGAACCCTACGACCTGAAGGCGCTCGCACAAGTCTTCCATGTCAGCGCGCGCACGCTGCTGCGCCGCTTCAAGGACGATGCCGGCATCTCGCCGCTGGCCCATCTGCAGCAGGCGCGCATCGGCAAGGCCAAGCTGCTGCTGGAGTCGACCAGCCAGAGCGTGGCGCAAGTGACGGCAAAGGTGGGCTACGGCGACGTGGCCACCTTCGGCACGCTGTTCAAGCGCCTGGTGGGGCACTCGCCGGCCGAATACCGGCGCCGCTTCAAGACGGCGGCGCGCCAATGATGCTAATGTGGCGGCATGTGGACCTACCCAAGATTTCTTGCCCATCGGGGCGGCGGCAAGCTGGCGCCTGAAAACACCATCGCAGCCCTGCAGTGCGGGCTCGACCATGGCTTTCACGCCGTGGAGTTTGACGTCATGCTGGCGCGCGATGGCGTGCCCGTGGTGATGCACGATCCTTATCTGGGGCGCACGATTGCCGGGTCGGGCAATGTGTTCGACTATGACGCCGCCGAGCTGGTGGCGATGGATGCGGGCAGCTGGTTTGGCGCGCAGTTCAAGGGCGAGCCGGTGCCGCTGTTCACGCAGTTCGTGGCGTTTTGCCAGGCGCATGGGATCTGGATGAATATCGAGATCAAGCCGGCGCCGGGGTTCGAGGCTGAAACAGGCCGGGTGGTGGCCGCCCTCACGCGCGCCATGTTCGGGCTCGAGATCGCCCGCGACGATCCCGTGGTGCCGCTGCTGTCGTCGTTCAGTGTGGTGGCGCTGGCGGCGGCCCGGCAAGCCGCGCCCGATGTGCCGCGTGCGCTGCTGCTCGACGTGGTGCCTGCCGATTGGCGCGAGCAGGCGATAGCGCTGGACGCGGTTGCGATCCATACGAATCAAAAAAACCTGACGCCTGCCCTGGCACGCCAGATCAAGGCGGCCGGCCTGGGGCTGTTTTGTTATACCGTGAACGATCCGGGGCGTGCGCGCGAGCTAGTCGAGTGGGGAGTCGACGCGATGTGTACTGACAGGATCGACCTGATCGGACCCGCCGGACCGCGCTGAACGCCCGGCCGCACTGCGGGGTGGCCGCTGGCCGGCCAGGGGACTGCGCTATAATCGTCTTTTTATAGCATGCTGCTCTCACTCGCCCATACAACATGAAATCATCTGAAATCCGCGACAAATTCCTGAAATTCTTCGAATCGAAGGGCCATGCGATTGTTCGCTCCAGCTCGCTGGTGCCGGGTAACGATCCGACCCTGTTGTTGACGAACAGCGGCATGGTCCAGTTCAAGGATGTATTTACCGGCACCGACAGCCGCCCGTACACGCGCGCCACCTCGGTGCAGCGCTGCGTGCGCGCCGGCGGCAAGCACAATGACCTGGAAAACGTCGGCTACACGGCGCGCCACCATACCTTTTTCGAAATGCTGGGTAACTTCAGCTTCGGCGACTACTTCAAGCGCGACGCCATCAACTATGCGTGGGAGCTGCTGACCAAGGTCTACGGTCTGCCCGCCGACAAGCTGACCGTTACCGTCTATATGGAAGACGACGAAGCCTACAACATCTGGGCCAACGAGATCGGCGTGCCGGCCGAGCGCATCATCCGCATCGGCGACAACAAGGGCGCGCGCTACGCGTCCGACAACTTCTGGGCCATGGCCGACACCGGCCCGTGCGGCCCGTGCACCGAAGTGTTCTACGACCACGGCGCCGACATTCCCGGCGGCCCGCCAGGCTCGCCCGACGAAGACGGCGACCGCTTCATCGAGATCTGGAACCTGGTGTTCATGCAGTTCAACCGCGACGACGCGGGCGTGATGCACAAGCTGCCCAAGCCGTGCGTCGATACCGGCATGGGTCTCGAGCGCCTGGCCGCCGTGCTGCAGCACGTGCATTCCAACTACGAGATCGACCTGTTCCAGGCCCTGATCCGCGCCGCCGCGCGCGAGACCGGCGCGCTGGATCTTGAAAACAAGTCGTTGCGGGTGATCGCCGACCACATCCGCGCCGCTTCCTTCATGATCGTCGACGGCATCATTCCCGCGCCGGAAAGCCATGGCTATGTCCTGCGCCGCATCATCCGCCGCGCGCTGCGCCACGGCCACAAGCTGGGCCAGACCAAGCCGTTCTTCTACAAGCTGGTCGAGGACCTGACCATAGAAATGGGCGCCGCCTATCCCGAACTGGCCGAAGCCAAAGAGCGTGTCGCCCAGGTGCTCAAGACCGAAGAAGAGCGTTTCGGCGAAACGCTGGAAAACGGCATGAAGATCCTCGAAGCGCAGCTGGCCAAGGACAGCAAGAACCTCGATGGCGTGACCGCCTTCACGCTGTACAGCACCTACGGTTTTCCGCTTGACCTGACCGCCGACATTTGCCGCGAACGCGGCATCACGCTGGACGAAGCAGGCTTCAAGCAAGCCATGGAAGAAGACCAGAAGACGGCACGCGCGGCCGGCAAGTTCAAGTCGATCGCCAAGGTTGAGTACAGCGGCGAAAAAAACAAGTTCGTCGGCTACGACAAGCTGGTCCACGGCAGCACGGTCGTTGCGCTGTACGCCGACGGCGTCTCGGTGCAGGAACTCAAGGTGGGCCAGGCCGGCATGGTGGTTCTCGACACCACGCCGTTTTATGCCGAGTCGGGCGGGCAGGTGGGCGACCAGGGAGTGCTCACCGCTGCTGGCGGCCAGTTCGAGGTCGAAGACACGCTCAAGGTGCAGGCGGACGTGTATGGCCACCATGGCGTACTGCGTTCCGGGACCCTGAAAGTGGGCGACACGGTTGACGCCAACGTCGATGAAGCCAAGCGCGCGCGCACCATCCGCAACCACTCGGCCACGCACCTGATGCACAAGGCCCTGCGCGAAGTGCTCGGCGCGCACGTGGCCCAGAAAGGCTCGCTGGTCGACCCGGACAAGACCCGTTTCGACTTCTCGCACAATGCGCCGCTCACGGCCGACCAGATCATTCAGGTCGAAGCCATCGTCAACCGCGAGATCTTGCAGAACCACGCAACGAAGTCGCACAATATGTCCTTTGACGACGCCGTCAAGCATGGCGCCATGGCGCTGTTCGGCGAAAAATACGGCGACGAAGTGCGCGTGCTCGACATTGGCTCGTCCAAAGAGCTGTGCGGCGGCGTGCACGTGACCCGCACCGGCGACATCGGCCTGTTCAAGATCATCGGCGAAGGCGGCGTTGCCGCCGGCATTCGCCGCGTGGAAGCGGTGACGGGCGAGGGCGCGCTGGCGCTGGTGCAGTCGCTGAACCGGCGCCTGAATGAAGCCGCGGGCGCGCTCAAGACCAATCCCGAGGAACTGGGCAACCGCATCGCCCAGGTGCAAGACCAGGTCAAGTCGCTCGAAAAGGAACTGGCGGCGCTCAAGTCCAAGCTGGCTGCGGGGCAGGGCGACGAACTGGTGACGCAGGCGGTGGACGTGAACGGCATCATGGTGCTGGCCGCCACGCTCGACGGCGCCGACGTGGCGCGCTTGCGCGAAACCATGGACAAGCTCAAGGACAAGCTGAAGACAGCCGCCATCGTGCTGGCCAGCGTCATTGACGGCAAGGTCAGCCTGATTGCCGGTGTAACGGCTGATGCGACGGGCAAGGTCAAGGCGGGCGAGCTGGTCAATTTTGTGGCGCAGCAGGTAGGCGGCAAGGGCGGCGGACGTCCGGACATGGCGCAGGCCGGTGGCACCGATCCGACCAACCTGGCAGCGGCCCTGGCCGGTGTGGTTGCGTGGGTTGGCCAGAAGGCGTAATACACAGCGTCGTCCTCCCGCAGCGGTGGTTTCGCAAGAAGGGGGGGGCACTTCGCATTGCCATGGCGGTCGGAATGCGCTCGCGCTTTTCCGACCTACGCACTGATGTGCACACGCAGCATCCTCGGCGCTGCCACATTCCTGCGCTCCTATACAGCATGATCATTGCGACATGTCCATTGTCGTTGTGACCATGCAACAAAAAACTTAAATTTTGGTGCGGTGCGTCAAAATTTTTAATTTGGAGTATATTGAGGTCTGTGAGTCCAACAACCAACCCTACAGAGCAATCGATGAGCGACACCACTTTCGACAGCGAAATCATGGAATACCAGAAAGAACTCGATGCGCGCGGTTTGAACTGCCCGTTGCCGATCTTGAAGGCGAAAAAGGCACTGGCCGAAATGGAGACGGGCGAAGTTCTCAAGATCGTTGCCACCGATTCCGGCTCCGTGCGTGACTTCCAAGCATTCGCCAAGCAAACCGGCAATGCCCTGTTGTCGCACGCCCAAAACGGCCGCGAATTCACGTTTTTGATGCGCCGTAAATAATGTAGAGCGGCGAAGCCACGCAACAGCAGCTTCGCCGACCGTTCCACCTTCCCGCAGCGACCTTGGAATTAGGGCACTTCCTCTACCTAAAAATCGCACGATCGTGCTTTAATTTAGTGCTGAAACGATTTTCCTCTTATAATCTAGGCCACACTAAGTAACGTCACCTCATTCCACTTCCCAAAGGCATACCTATGAAAGTCCTGGTTCCCGTCAAACGCGTCGTCGATTACAACGTCAAAGTACGCGTCAAGTCCGATGGCAGCGGCGTCGATATCGCCAACGTTAAAATGTCGATGAATCCTTTCGACGAAATCGCGCTCGAAGAGGCGATGCGCCTGAAAGAAGCCGGCAAGGTGACCGAAGTGATCGCCGTTTCGTGCGGCGTGGCCCAGTGCCAGGAAACCCTGCGCACCGGCATGGCCATCGGCGCCGACCGCGGCATCCTGGTTGAAACGAGCGCCGACCTCGAGCCGCTCGCGGTTGCCAAGCTGCTGAAAGCGCTGGCCGACAAGGAGCAGCCGCAGCTGATCATCCTGGGCAAGCAAGCCATTGACGACGACTCCAACCAGACCGGCCAGATGCTGGCGGCCTTGCTCGGCTGGCCACAGGCGACGTTCGCCTCGAAAGTCGTGCTCGAAGACGGCAAGGTCACGGTCACCCGCGAAGTCGACGGCGGCCTCGAGACGCTCTCGCTCACGCTGCCCGCGATCGTCACCACCGACCTGCGCCTGAACGAGCCGCGCTACGTGACGCTGCCGAACATCATGAAGGCCAAGAAAAAGCCGCTCGACGTTGTCAAGCCTGAAGAACTCGGCGTTGACGTGACCGCGCGCCTGAAGACCCTGAAGGTCGTCGAGCCTGCGAAGCGTTCGGCCGGCATCAAGGTTGCGGACGCCGCGACCCTGGTTGCCAAGCTGCGCACCGAAGCCAAAGTTATCTAACTCATTTACTAAGATACGGACACATCATGGTCGCACTAGTCATCGCAGAACACGACAACGCATCCCTGAAGGGAAGCACCCACCACACCGTTACCGCAGCAGTTCAGTGCGGCGGCGAAGTCCATATCCTGATCGCGGGCAGCAATTGCGGCGCGGTCGCAGCTGAAGCAGCGCAGATCGCCGGCGTCACCAAGGTGCTGGTCGCTGACGCGCCGCACCACGCCGACGGCCTGGCCGAAAACGTCGCCGAGCAGGTATTGGCAATTGCCGCTGCGTACTCGCACATCCTCGCTCCCGCTACCGCCTACGGCAAAAACATCCTGCCGCGCGTGGCCGCCAAGCTGGACGTGGCCCAGATTTCGGAAATCACCAAGGTCGATGCGCCCGACACCTTCGAGCGTCCTATTTACGCCGGCAACGCGATCGCCACCGTGCAATCGTCCGACAAGATCAAGGTCATCACCGTGCGCACCACCGGTTTCGATTCGGCTGCCGCCACCGGCGGCTCGGCTGCGACCGAAGCCCTGGGCGCGGTTGCCGACTCGGGCAAGTCGACCTTTGTCGGCCGCGAACTGGCCAAGTCGGACCGTCCGGAACTGACGGCTGCCAAAGTCATCGTTTCCGGTGGCCGCGGCATGGGTTCGGGCGACAACTTCAAGATCCTCGAGCCGCTGGCCGACAAGCTCGGCGCTGCCATGGGCGCCTCGCGCGCAGCCGTTGACGCAGGCTTTGTGCCGAACGACTGGCAAGTTGGGCAGACTGGCAAGATCGTCGCGCCTGCGCTGTACATCGCGGTCGGCATCTCCGGCGCGATCCAGCACTTGGCCGGCATGAAGGATTCGAAGACGATCGTTGCGATCAACAAGGATCCGGAAGCACCGATTTTCTCGGTAGCCGACTACGGCATCGTGGGCGACCTGTTCGAGGTCGTACCGGACCTGGTCAAGCAATTAGGTTAAACGCTCGCACACTCTATCCGTAGGGTGGAAAAAAATCGAAGGCGCATTCCACCATGAGTCGACGAGACATGTGGTGCAATGCGTTTTTTTTCGCAAAAACTAGGAGATTTACGTGAGCTACAAAGCCCCGCTGAAAGACATGCTGTTCGTGATGAACGAACTGGCCGGACTGTCCACCATCAACGCGCTGCCAGGCTGTGAAGACGCCACCGCCGACACGGTGGAAGCAGTCCTCGAAGAGAACGCGAAATTTTGCGCCAATGAAGTCGCGCCCCTGAACTGGCCAAGCGACAAGGACCCGAGCTTCTGGCACGACGGCCAGGTCACGACCGCCAAGGGCTTCAAGCAAGCCTTCAAGGGCTTTGCCGAAGCCGGCTGGCAGGGCGTGCAGCACCCGACCGAATTTGGCGGCCAGGGCTTGCCCAAGCTGGTTGCCACACCTTGCATCGAGATGCTCAACGCGTCCTCGATCTCGTTCGCGCTGGTCGCGCTGCTGTCGGACGGCGCGATCGAAGCGCTGCTCACGGCCGGTTCCGACGCCCAGAAAGCGACCTACCTCGAGCCGCTGATCTCGGGCAAATGGACCGGCACCATGAACCTGACCGAGCCGCAGGCGGGCTCCGACCTGGCCGCCGTGCGCACCCGCGCCGTGCCGCAGGGCGACGGCACCTTCAAGGTCTTCGGCACCAAGATTTTCATTACCTACGGCGAGCATGACATGGCCGAGAACATCGTGCACCTGGTCCTGGCGCGCACGCCGGACGCGCCTGCGGGCGTGAAGGGGATTTCGCTGTTCATCGTGCCCAAGTTCCTGGTCAATGCCGACGGCACGCTGGGCGCACGCAACGACGCCCACTGCGTCTCGATCGAACACAAGCTGGGCATCAAGGCCAGCCCGACTGCGGTGCTGCAGTTCGGCGACCATGGCGGCGCGGTCGGCACGCTGGTCGGCGAAGAAAACCACGGCCTCGAATACATGTTCATCATGATGAACGCGGCCCGCTTTGGCGTGGGCATGCAGGGCATCGGCCTGGCCGACCGCGCCTACCAGCAGGCTGCCGCATTTGCCAAGGACCGCGTGCAGTCGCGCGACCTGGCCGGTTCCGCCGGTCCGGTGGCTATCATCCACCATCCGGACGTGCGGCGCATGCTGATGTCGATGCGCTCGCAAGTGGAGGCGGCGCGCGCGCTGGCGTATGTGGGCGCGGGCATCAGCGACGTGGCCCATCATCACCCTGACGCCGACACGCGCAAGGCCAACCTGGCCGTGTACGAGTACCTGGTCCCCATCATCAAGGGCTGGGCGACCGAGATGTCGCAAGACGTCACGCGCGACGGCGTGCAGGTGCACGGCGGGATGGGCTTCATCGAAGAGACGGGGGCTGCGCAGCACTACCGCGATGCGAAGATCCTGACGATCTACGAAGGCACCACCGCCATCCAAGCCAACGACCTGGTGGGCCGCAAGACGGTGCGCGACGGCGGCGCTGTCGCCAAGGACATCATCGGGCGCGTGCGCGCCACCGAAGCGGAACTGGCAGCGCATGAAGGCGCCGATTTCAAGGCCATGCACCGCGCCCTGGCGCAGGGCAGCACCGCGCTCGAAGAAGTGGTCGACTACGTTGCCGCCAACATGAAGTCCGACATCAAGGGCGTGTTTGCCGGCAGCGTGCTGTACCTGAAGCTGGCCGGTATCGTGCTGGGCGGATGGGTGATGGCGCGTTCGGCGCTGATCGCGCAGCAAAAGCTTGATGCCGGCGAGGGTGATGCGTCGTTCTACAAGGCAAAAATCGCCACCGCGCGCTTTTTCGCCGACCATCTCTTGACGCAGGCGCCGGGACTGCGCATTGCGATCGTCGAAGGCAGCGCAGGTGTGCTGGCGCTGAGCGAAGACCAGTTCTAAGGTCAACCGAACTGAATGGCGCATGCGCGTTGCGCGCATGCGCCTGAAGGCTTGCTGACGCTGAGAAGTAGTACCCGAACTGGATGGCGCATGCGCCGATTGAAGGCTAGCTGGCGCTGAGCGGTAGTACCCGAACTGTAGGGCGGAAAAGCGCGAAGCGCGCATTCCGCCATGCCTGCGCCTGGTTGACGCATGCATGGCGCAATGCGCGCTTCGCGCTTTTGCGCCCTACGTTGAACAGTGCGCGATCAGTCGCGCTCCCAGTGCGCGAGCAGACGCGCTTGCAGCGCGCGCTCAGACGCGCTTGCAGCGCGCGCTCAGACGCGCTTGCAGTGCGGATCAGATCCGCTTGATGGCCTGCCCGGCCTTTTGCACGCGGTCGCCGCTTTGCACGCCAGGATCGGCGTCATAGTTGAAGCTGCCGCGCTGGCCGTTATCGTATTGCACTTCCACGGTCCAGACCTTGGTGGCGTTGTGGCTTTCCTGCAGCTTTTTGCCTGCATAGGCGCCGCCAACGGCGCCGGCGATCGTGGCCAGGTCCTTGCCGTGGCCGCCGCCAACCTGGTGTCCCAGCAGCGCGCCTGCGGCGCCGCCCGCCACTACCCCCAACGCATTGCTTTCGCCGCGTTTTTCGCTGACATTGACGGCAGTCACGCGGCCGCAGTCGATGCATGACGACGCCGTGTTGCTGCGCTGCTGGTGGCCCGACATGCGGCTCTTGGCCTGTGCCAGTGCTACCGTGTTCTCTTGCTTGGCCGCGCGCAGGCACTTCATGCGTTGGCCCTGGTTGCGCTCGTCGGCGCACATGGCGCGGTCATCGGCATAGCGGCTGGCCGCTTCGCGCGAGTCCGCGGCGTACTGTTGTTGCTGTGGGCCGGCGTGTGCCGCGCCCATGACGCTGGCAAGCAACAGCGCTGCCAAATATGGACGTTTTGTCATTATTTTTCTCCTGGTCAATCGTGTAGGGGTTAAAGTTGGGATATTGTAATCCACATGTAAGCAGTGAAACACTTCTTGGCTTTTCTATCGTGCTAGCTGTGCGCCTGCCTAAGATTCGTTATGGCAGAGTTCGCCTGTAGCCACACTCATCTATCGGGAAACTTTATGAAACAATTTATTCAAGTCGTGCGTCAGCCTGCAGCGCTGACCCTGGCCGTCCTCCTGGCCGCATGTGGCGGTGGCGGCGGCGGCGGGGCCCCCGTCAATGGCTCGCCGGCGCCAGGTCCCGCGCCGATCCCGGCCCCTGCCCCAGTGCCTGCACCAACACCGGCGCCAGTATGCGAGATCACGATCTCCGCAGACGCCACCGTCGCCTCCGGAAAAACTGCCGGCGCCGCAGCCCTGTCGGCATGTACGCCGTACATCACCTCGATCGCCTGGACCCAGGTCAGCGGTCCGAGCGTAACGCTGCAAGCGGCGCGCAGCCCGACGGTAGCGATTGAAACCAGCACTGCGGGCGTGATCCGCCTGCGCGCTGACGCCACCCTGAGCGATGGGCGCACGTCGTCGGCAACCACCGACATCACCGTCGCCGCCCCGGTAAGCGGCAGCTTTGTGACTGTGCGCGCCGACCATTCGCTGCGCGTGGGTACCGACACCTCGGTGCGCGCCTGGCCCACGCTCGCCAGTGGCGAGGCGGTGTCGAAGATCGTCTGGAGCCAGGTGTCCGGCACCCCGGTGAAGATGAATACCGACGACCAGGACGTGATGATCTTCACCACACCGGCCACTGCGTCAGTCGACAGCACGCTCGTATTTCGCGCGACGATGACGACCACCAGCGGCAAGGTCGACAGCGACGACGTCATCGTCAGTATTGATCGCCAGGCGGCGACGCCGAACGGCTACATCTTCAAGAACACCGCGCGCGTGCATCCGTATGTGGTGGGGGGCGCGTACGCCAATGTGCTGGCGCGCTGCAGCTACGACGTGGGCCTGTATTTCCTCGACACGGGCACGACCCTGTGCAAGGCCGGCACCTTGCCGCTGCTGCAGTCCGACGCCGGATCGGGAGGGGTGCCGAGCGTGGCCCAGGTGATGGCGCGCGTAATCGTCTCGCACGACTTCCTGGGTGCGAACTTCGAGAAATTCCTCAATTCGCAAGACGCGAAGGGGGACTTCCGCCGCATGCTGGCCGCGACCAGCACGATTGTCATCGGTTCGCACGTACGCCCGAGTTTTTACCAGCCTGCGACCGGCGCCATCTACCTGGACGCCAACTACCTGTGGCTCACGCCCGAGCAGCGCGACGTGGTCACGGAAGTGCCGGATTACCGTCTGGCCTATGATGATCAGCTCAACTTCACCAGCCTGGGGCGTTTGGTCAAGAACAATGACTACGCGCGCCGCAGCTATCCGGCCGGCGAACGCGTCACGCGTCCCGAGAGCGACCTGATCCTTGGCCTGGGCCGCCTGCTGTACCACGAGCTGGCCCACGCCGGCGACTACTTCGCGCCCTCGTCGCGCAACCTGAACACGACGCTGTCGATCTACGGCAACGTCGAGCCGCGCGCTGCCGCCAAGTCGCTGCCGTCGGATGACCTGGCAACGGCATACCCGCTGCTGTCGTCGCAAATGAAGGGGCTGGGGCAGGTCATGTTCCTGGGCGTGACGCCGACCGCTGTGCAAAAGGCGTACACGGCAGCCGAAGTGGGCAACTTCTTCAGCAGCGATGTCGCCTCCGACGAGTACGCGTACTCGATTAATGACAATGCCAACTCGCGCGAGGACCTGGCGATGCTGTTCGAGGAGTTCATGATGTCGTACCGTCATGGCATCCAGTACGACATCGCTTACAGCAACCTGTTCAAGGATGGCATGACGAGCGACCAGTTGATCGTCGCCTGGGGTCAGCGTGGCCGTATCGCGCTGCCGTCCATCAAGCCGCGCATCAAGCTGGTCATCATCAAGGTAGCGCCGTGGATCGACCCTGCCGTTGTCGATACGCTGCCAGCGACCATCCAGATGCCGGCCAACCGGAGCTGGGAGGCGAACCTGGCCTTGAGCGGCCCGGTGAACGGTACGCCGCAGCCGGCCAGCTTCTTCAGCATGTCCGAGAAGCGCAGCCAGGCCCGGTTTGACGTGGCAGAGCGTCGCCACGCGCATTAAGCAGTGATGCTGGGCCGGGTCGCCAGATCCGGCCCAGCATTACCCTTGTGATATTGCAGCAGTATCGGTAGGGCGCAAAAGCGCGAAGGGCGCAATGCGCGCTTCGCGCTTTTGCGCCCTACGGTAATGCGGCACTTTCGCGGGGCGGTACACCGCGCAATGTCTAGCCGTACGCGCCGCCCGTGTAAAGCAGGTCAACCAGGCGCGACATCGTCGCAATTAATACGGTGGTGCCCAGCAGCAGGGTGGCGACCAGCAGCAGTGCCAGGTACCATTTGGAATCCGACTGCTTGCCAGAGCCAACGTTAAACGCAGCATCCCATTTCTCGTCGGCCGTTACGCCGATAACCAACGCTTCAATAAACCCCACCACATACGACACCAGCAGCGGCAGCAGCTTGAAAAACCAGTCCGCCTGCGGCGCCAGGCCATACACCAGGCCGGCGATTGGCAACGCGGTCAGGTGGATCAGGCCGAGCTTGTCCACGCTGCCGCGCAGGTAAAAGCGGTGCGCTCCGATGCCGCCCAACAGGACGGCCAGCAGGCAGGCGAAGGTTTTGTTTTTGTGAGTCGTGGACATGTATTATGGGTATCAAAAGCGGGAAAGATGGCAGTATCGACTAAATTCATGGCCAAAGCACTCCTTTTTCCGACGATGCAGTTGGCGGTAATGGCCGAAATCGGCGATAATGCTCGATTCTTCCCGATTGCGCGCCCTGTTGTCATTAACGCTTGCTGCTGCGCGGCATAGCGCGCTATAATTGTCGGCTTTTTCCGCCCAGCACAACTTTTTTGGAATTACTATGGTCGTTATTCGTTTAGCTCGTGGAGGCGCCAAGAAGCGCCCGTTCTTCAACATCGTTGCAACGGACTCGCGCAATCGCCGCGACGGTCGTTTCATCGAGCGCATCGGTTTTTACAACCCGATGGCGGCCGGCGCTGAAGTCAGTCTGCGTATCACCGCAGACCGTCTGGCCTACTGGCAAGGCGTTGGCGCACAAATGTCGCCAACCGTTGCCCGTCTGGTCAACAGCCAGCCAAAAGCAGCAGCTTAAGTTCGGTTCCGGTTTGAGCGTTTCCGCAGCATCCGGGGTGCAAGCCCCCGACGACCTGACGCAAGTCGGGTATGTATCCGGCGCCTTTGGCGTCACCGGTTCGATTCGGGTTACCCCGTTTTCGTCCGACGCGGATGCGCTGCTGTCCGTAAAAACCTGGTGGCTGGATAAGCCCAGCCTGCAGAGCGTCACAGTGCGCACTGCAAAAATACACGGCGGCGACGTCGTGGCCCAGTTGGTGGGTACGCTAGGGCGGGATGCTTCCGAGGCGCTCAAGGGCGCCGCCGTGTTCATCCCGCGCAGCCAGTTCCCGCAATTGCCGGCCGATGAATTTTACTGGTCCGATCTGATCGGGCTCGATGTATTGAATCTGCAGGGTGAAGCCCTGGGGCAGGTCTCCGACATGATGCACAACGGCGCGCAGTCTATTCTGCGGATCACGCCAGTGCCTGATGCGGCGAGCGAGAAGGCGCCTGAGCGCCTGATTCCGTTTGTCGACCGGTTCGTCATCACTGTTGACCAGGCAAGTAAAAAAATTACCGTGGACTGGGGCCTGGATTATTAGGGCCGGTTCCAAGAGGCGAGGTCAGCGTGCAGTTTGATGTCGTGAGCTTGTTTCCCGAAATGTTTTCCGCATTGACGCAGTCGGGTGTGACCCGGCGCGCCTTTGAGCAAAAGCGCTGGGGCCTGTCGTGCTGGAATCCACGTGATTTCACGACCGACAATCATCGCACCGTCGACGACCGCCCGTATGGCGGCGGACCCGGAATGGTGATGCTGGCCAAGCCTTTGGAGGCCGCGATCGGCGCCGCCAAGCAGCGCCAGGTCATGCTGGAGTTGTCCATTCCGCGGGTGGTGTTCATGTCCCCGCAGGGCAGGCCACTCACGCACGAACGGGTCATGCAGTTGAAAGATGAGCCGGGCCTGGTCATCTTGTGCGGCCGCTACGAAGCGGTCGACCAGCGTTTGCTGGACCGTTGCGTGGATGAAGAAATCAGCCTGGGCGACTTTGTTCTGTCCGGCGGCGAGTTGGCGGCGATGGCCTTGATGGATGCGGTGGTGCGGCAATTGCCGGGCGTACTGAACGACGACGCTTCGGCGGTCGAAGACAGTTTCGTCAATGGTTTGCTCGATTCGCCGCATTACACGCGGCCCGATGCGTATGAAGGTGTGGGCGTGCCGCCGGTGCTGATGGGTGGCAACCACGCAGAGATTGTGAAGTGGCGGCGCGAGCGCATGCTCGAAGCCACCGCTAAAAAGCGGCCTGATTTGCTGGTCCGCGCGCGCAGCGCCGGACAGCTGAGCAAGGCCGATGAAAAGTTTTTGGCAGGTTTGTAAACCTGTTGCAACACCAATCCGCGAACATGTTGTCCGCGGCTTAAACCCCATCCTCTACTGGGCACAAGTTATCGGGAACTGAGATGTCGAAAGACATTGAATGCCAGTTCCGGCGAGGCACCAGCATGATGGTTATCGGAGTTATAAAAAATGAACCTGATTCAAACACTTGAAGCAGAAGAAATTGCTCGTTTGGGCAAGACTATTCCTGATTTCGCACCAGGCGATACCGTTATCGTCAACGTCAACGTCGTCGAAGGCACCCGCAAGCGCGCCCAGGCATACGAAGGCGTCGTGATCTCCCGTCGTAACCGTGGCCTGAACTCGAACTTCATCGTTCGCAAGATCTCGTCCGGCGAAGGCGTTGAGCGTACCTTTCAGCTGTACTCCCCGCTGATCGCTTCGATCGAAGTCAAGCGTCGTGGTGATGTTCGCCGCGCCAAGCTCTACTACCTGCGTGAGCGTTCGGGTAAATCGGCACGTATCAAAGAGAAACTGCCTAACCGTCGCGCTTCTACCGCTGCTCCTAAGTAATTTTAGGTCTGCGATACTGAAAGGCATCCCTTCCCGGATGCCTTTTTTTGTTTATAGGACATTTTTCTTGGCTACACTACCTTTTGATCCAGCCCTGCTGCCGGTCGACGGCCTGGGCGGCGAAGGCGCGCTGGACGCCGCGCGCCTGGAAGCTGGCTGGCTGCGCGCCCGCTTCGCCAGCCCGGTTGCTGCCTGGCAGAGCGAAATCGTCGACGATGCGCAAGCGCGCCATCCGCGCATGACGCCGGCCTCGGTGCTGATCCCACTGGTGTTGCGCCCCGAAGGGCTCAGCTTGCTCTTGACCCAGCGTACGGCGCACCTGACCGACCACGCGGGCCAGATCAGCTTTCCGGGCGGGCGCGCCGAGCTGGTCGATGTGGATGCGATTGACACGGCGCTGCGCGAAACCGAGGAAGAAATCGGCCTGCACCGGCGTCACATTGAAGTGATCGGCACCTTGCCCGAGTATGTGACCGGCACCGGCTACAAGGTGACGCCGGTGGTGGGCTTAGTCGCGCCGCCGTTCGAGATGACGCCGGACGAGAACGAGGTGGCCGAAATTTTCGAGGTGCCGCTGGCGTTCCTGATGAATGGCGCCAATCACCAGCGCCTCTCGTTCGAACTGCCCGAATGGGCGGGGCGCAGGACGTTTTATGCCATGCCGTACGAGCGTTTTTTCATCTGGGGAGCGACGGCGGGGATGTTGCGCAACCTGTTTCATTTCCTGCGCGCTTGAAGCCGCGCCAGATCATGCGCACATGGCGCCCATAGAGCCACAGCAGCATCGGCAGCACCAGCAGCGAGGCCCGGTTCAATGCCCAGGCCCCCGCAACATCGCCTTGGAGCAAGGCCAGCGCGGCGCGGGTGATGCCGCAGCCCCAGCAGCTCTGGTGCAGCAGCAAGGTCACCAGGCAGGGCGGCGCCAGCTGCAGCACGATCTGCGGCGCCACAAGGGCGACCGCGCCCAGGCCAGCAAGCGCCAGGGCAATGGCGATGTCGGCGCGATCAGGTTTTCTTGAGCGGGAGGCCGTTAACATCCGTGAACGATCCGGTAATAATCATGATGAAGTCGATCAGCGCCCAGATGCCGCAACCGCCAAAGGTCAGCAGCTGCACGATGCCGATGCCGATGTGGCCCGTATAAAAGCGGTGCACGCCGAACATGCCGACGAAAAATGCCAGTAGCAGCGCCGGCAGCCATTCCTTGTCCGACACGGGGCCAATCTGGCCGGCCGGATTGCGGTTATTGTTGACGGCGACGCCGCACTTGACGCAGACAACCGCGTTATCGTTAACTTCGGAACCGCAGGAAGGACAGAACGCCATGGAAGTAATCCCTAAAAGTAAATTGCCGAATGGTAATTTTAGGAAAGCATAACCGATGTTGCAAAATTTTACATCTTAAAAATGGTTGATTTTGCAATGACGTCTTTCTTCGCTAACTGGAAACCAACAGCAGCCCCTGGGCAGCGCGCTGAGTAAGTTCGCAGGTCGCCGCCTTCGTCACTTAATTAGCAATAAGTTTGATTCTGCCCCTGCACTAGGCTATCGTAGCGGGCGAAGCGGTATTGCATTATTTCAAAAGGACGTCCAATGACATTTCTCTCCATTCTTTGCGCGCTGCTGATCGAGCAGCTCAAGCCCCTGCGCGCAGATAATCTGATTTATGCCGAGATCAAAGCTTTCGCCATGCGCATGGAAAGCTGGTTCAATGCGGGCGACGCGAGCAATGGCCGCATGGGCTGGCTGCTGCTGATGGCCGGCCTGATGATCCCGACCGCCGCCATTTACTGGACTTTCCTGAGCCTGGGCTGGATCTTCGTCGCCTTTGCCTGGAATGTGCTGATCGTCTACCTGACGCTCGGTTTTCGCCATTACAGCCACTATTTCACCTCCATCCAGCTGGCCCTCACGGCCGGCAACGACGCCGCCGCGCGCACCTTGCTCGCGGAATGGACCCGGCTTGACACGGTCGGCATGGAGACGTCGGAAATTGCCCGCATCGCCGTGGAAAAATCCCTGATCACAACCCACCGCAACGTGTTCGGCGTCTTTTTCTGGTTCCTGATGCCGCTCGGGCCGGCCGGCGCCGTGATGTACCGCGTCTCGGAATACCTGGCGCGGGCCTGGAACGAGCCTGACCACATGCGCAACGAAGCTTTTGGCCAGTTCGCCGCCAGGGCTTTTTACTGCATCGACTGGCTGCCGGTACGCCTGACCGCGATCGCCTTTGCCGTGGTGGGCAACTTCGAGGACGCCATTTACGCGTGGCGCAATTTTGCGCACCGCTGGCATGATGAAGCGCGCGGCATCATCCTGGCCGCCGGCGGCGGCGCGATGGGCGTGCGGCTGGGCACGCCGAACGAAAATGCCTCCAAGGTGCTGCCGCCGGACGCGGCCATCGTCGACCTGAGCGACAGCGAAGTGGACATCATGCCGGGCGAAGAGCCCAGCCCGCGCGCCTTGCAGAGCACGGTGGGGCTGGTCTGGCGCGCCTTGCTGCTGTGGATGTTGCTGCTCTTGTTGTTGTCCGGCGCCGTCTTGCTGGGCCACTAGATCGGACCCGGGGTGCATGAGCACTCTTCTATAAGATATAATACTCACGTACCACATTGCCAGGCGCGCGACGCCTGGTGTTTCGCCAGCTTCCTGCCCTGATACGCCGCCCTATGGCCGAGTTACCTGAAAACAAGATAAAAATCGAAGACGAGTTTTTTATTCTTGGCCTCACCAGTGATGGCAAGCAGTTTCGTCCCAGCGACTGGGCCGAACGCTTGTGCGGCGTCATGTCGTGCTTTCGTCCGGAAGGCACGGGCGGCCCCAACGCGCACTTGTCGTACTCTCCCTACGTGCGTCCGACCATGCTCAACGGCGTGAAGGCGGTCGTGGTCAACAACAAAATCAAGAACATCGAGCCGCTGGCGTACCACTTCGTGCGCAACTTCGCCACCGATAACGATCTGCAGATCGTCGAAGCGTGTTTCCTGCCGCTTCCGGGCGATCCGAAACTCTAAAGAACGCAAGAATCGCTTTGACCGAAGTCAAAGCCGCAGCAACTCATCCCGCTAGCGTAGAACCCACGGGCGCCGATCTGCGCGCGCGCAACCATGGGCGGGCCACCGCCGGGGAGAACGAGCATGCGAGTTGGCGAAATTTGCACAGTCCAGACCATTTCCTGCAAGCGCGACGAAACGGTGCAGGGCGCAGCCTTGCTAATGCGTAAATATCACGTGGGCGATCTGGTCGTCATCGAGGACCCCGACGGCCAGCGCATACCAGTGGGCATCATCACCGACCGCGACATCGTGGTCTCCGTCATCGCGCTGGGGCTCGATCCGGGCAGTTTGCTGGTGGGCGACATCATGAGCGACGACCTGTTAACCACCGCCGAAGACGATGACGTCTACGAAACCATCGAGCGCATGCGCTTTCGGGGCATTCGCCGGGTGCCGGTCGTCAATAGCGCGGGCGGCCTGACGGGCATCGTCAGCGTCGACGACCTGCTCGAATTCCTGGCCGAGGAGATGGGCGAGCTTTCGCGCATTAGTTCGCACCAGCAGGCACACGAAAAACGCGCCCGGCAATAAGAATATCTTGCTGGTGAGATACGCATACTTACGCTAAGATGTTGCTACAGGGCAGCAAAAACTTCCGTCCTGCAACCGCAAAGGCGCAAGATCGTGTCCAAAGATAAGCAAAAAGATACCTCCTTCGAGGGCAAAGTGGTGCTGGTCACCGGGGCTGCAGGGGGCATTGGCCGGGCTGCGGCAGTTGCCTTCGGCCGCGCGGGCGCCTGCGTGGTGGTGGCCGATACCTCGGTTGACGGCGGCCATGCGACGGCGGCAATGATCGTCGAAGGCGGCGGCAAGGCCCTGTTTGTGCATTGCAATGTGACGCGCGCGACGGAAGTTGAAGCCTTGATCGATAAAACTGTTGCGTATTACGGACGGTTGGATTGTGCATTTAATAACGCTGGCATTGAAGAAGAGCACTTGCCGCTGGCCGACGCCGATGAAGCCTTGTTTGACCGCATCATCAACGTCAACGTCAAGGGCGCCTGGCTGTGCATGAAGTACGAGATTCGCCAGATGCTCAAGCAGGAGGGCGGCGGCGCGATCGTCAATACGGCCTCGGTTGCCGGCCTGGTGGGCGCGCCGACGCAACCGATCTACGCAGCGAGCAAGCACGCCGTCGTCGGCATGACCAAGACTGCGGCGGCCGAATACGCGCGCAGCGGCATTCGCATCAACAGCGTGTGCCCGGGCGTGATCAATACCGCGATGATGGCGCGCGCCCTTGAACGCGAGCCCCAGCGCGAGAAAAAGCTGCGCAACGTGCACCCGATCGGCAGGTTCGGCGAAGCCGCCGAGATTGCCAATGCGGCGCTGTGGCTGTGCTCCGACAAAAGCTCGTTCGTCACCGGGCACCAGTTGGCCGTCGATGGCGGGTTGACCGCAATCTAGCTTTTGCCTATGGTCGCGGAAGGCTTGACGTGCATCGCCATGGTCGCCTTTGCACTGCTGCTGGCCAGCCAGGGGTGGCGCATGCATCGGTCTCTTGACACGCAACCGCGCCTGATTGTCGTCCTCGCTGCCGTTACCTGCACCACAGCCGGCTTGGCATTGCTCAGCTTCTCCCTCGGCCATTTCCTGGCCGGCCACGCCTGGCGGTTCGGGCACAGCGGCATCCCGGCCACCCGCGCTGGCACGCCACGCTATTTCTGGATGTCGACCATCGCCGTCTCGACGGCCGGCGCCGTCCTGGGCGCGCTAGGCCTCTATCTGCTTCGGCTTTCCTTCATGCCCCGGCGCAAACAGGGGCAACGCCGCAACCCTGATTCAGCGGCGATCGACGACGCATTGGCAAGGACTGATCGCTTGCTCGCCAATCCAGGCGCCATCGCCATCGATTACAGCGCGCGCGACTTTGGGTGCAGCGGGCGCAGGGGTGAATTGCTGGCGCTGGCGCGTCAGCATGACTGGACGCTGCCGGAGTTTTCCAAATCCATCTACGCTGCCGCCTTGCGATGGTATTGCCTTTATCCTCACGCGGCGGTCTCGGATGGCGTGGTCGATGGCGCGCTGGCCGACCTTGCCGTAGCGCTGGTGGCGCTTGAGGACAGGCAGCGCAGCGGGCCGCCCCGGCGCGCCGACGACCACTACCGCGTCCTGCTCGCTTACGGGCAGCCCGGTTGCGCCTGGTGGGGGCCGGTGCTGGACGCGCTAGCCGCCAATGCGGGCCGGCTGGACGATGCGCTGCTGACGGCCGAGAGCATGTGCTTCGTACTGTTGCACGCTGCGCCGGCTTCGGCGGCGCGTGCGCTGGCGCTCGGGCAATTGACGCAGTTCCTGGGCACGCTGCAAGAGCCGGCGGGGCCCGACGCCACCGGCGCGCGCGATGAAACTTTCCTCGTCACCAGCACCAACCTTGCCGCTCCGAATCAGCATATAGCGCGGCTGGCGCGCGACGTGTACTGGGAGCGAGCGCGCAGCATGCGCAGCCGCAACGACCACGCGCAATTCACCTTGCTGATGCTCGCCGGAATGGAGCTCGGCGAAGAGGCGCTGGCGCAGCAGTCATTGGAGGCGCTGTGCAGCGAATTTCCCAAGCTCGCCACGGCTAACGTGGAAGCGGGCTCGCGTGCCATCAAGGCGCTGCGCAAGCTGGCAAAAGGGGGACCCGCCGCACTCGTCAATGGGGGCTTGGCGCGCGTCGTTGCCGTGCTGGACGCTATCGACCCGCAGGCCGGCCGAAGCGCGCGCCGCGTGGAGTAGGTCGACGAATGGTGGATGTAGCCGACGCAACCCATGCTCAGGCGCGCCGGCGATGCCGGCCGCTGACGATCTGTCAGGTGCTTAGTTCGGCCACGAAGTCATACATGTCGCCCCTGAAATACGACCGGCAAAACTCCACCGCCGTGCCGTCGCGCAAAAAACCGAGCCGCTCGACGGAAAGTCCCGCATCGCCTTCCTTTGCCTGCAGCAGCTTGGCCTGCTCGGCGTTGAGCAAAATGGCGGACAAGCGCTGCAAGGCGCGCACCGGCCGGTTGCCCGCTTCCTCCAGCGCCTGGTACATCGACACGCCCACCGTTTCCAGCGCCGGCAAACTGCTCTTGACGATGGTGGCGTACTCCAGGCACATGGGAATTTCGTCCGCATAGCGGATCCGGTGAAAGCGGTACACCGGCGCCCCGGGTGACAGGCCCAGCCGCATCGCTTCCTCGGGCGTGACCGTGCCTTCCGAGCGCGCCAGCCACACGCTGCGCGGGGTGCGCCCGCGCGCCAGCATGTCTTCGGAGAACGAAGTCAGTTTGGCGAAATTCTTTTCAACCTTGGTATTGATGAAGTTGCCCGAACCGGGCCGCTTGACCAGCAAGCCTTCGCCGACCAGGCCATCGATCGCCTTGCGCACGGTAATGCGCGAGACCGACAGGTCAGCTGCCAGCTGGCGTTCGGCCGGCAGTGCTTCATCCGGGCCAAAAACGCGCTTGTCGATCGCTTCGCGCAAGGCGCGCTGCAATTGCTGGTAGAGCGGCAAAGAGCTCGACTGCGCCAGGCTTTGCATGATGTGGACAAGTGAGGTCATACCAATACGCCTTTCGCTGGTGAAAAGTGGTGCGTTCTTGCCACACTTTTCTTTCGGCCAGGATAGCCGGTTCAGATAATACCAAAAAAAGACCGGAAGCTGCACGACGCCCGTGGGATCGGTTCCAAATGGTCCCATACCAAGCAGACCACTTTGGTTCTCCTATGAAACTTCGATACCCTTGACCATTTGGCATACAAAATTTGTATCGAAATTGGTAGTACTCTGGTATTGCACAGGAGTATATTGGCGTTAGATTGGTTTTAGAGGTGGTTGTACCGGTAGCACAAAAAAGACGTGCCGAATAATGAACAGGCTTCGGAGCGAGGCCACAATCCAGGGGAAACATATGAAGCAGAATCAGGCAGCAGCCAGCAAGCAGGTCCGCACACCAGGTGTCAACCGACTGACGCCGGCAGCGTCCGCCGTGGCCATGCTGGTATTGAGCGTGTCCTTGCAGGCTCAAGCCCAGCAGGTCGCGCAGGCGGACACCAACGTCGTCGTAGTGACCGGTATCCGCGCATCAATGGAGCAGTCGATCAACCAGGCCCGCAACGCCGAGACCAAGGTCGACGTCATCACCGCCGAAGACGTGGGCAAGATGGCCGACAAGAACGTGGCTGACTCCTTGCAGCGCTTGCCAGGCGTGAGCGTTGCCGCCGCTGGCGGCTCGGAAGGCAGCTTTGGCGAAAACGACCGCGTGGCCCTGCGCGGCACGCCGTCGGCGCTGACGCTGACCACCCTCAACGGCCACTCCGTGTCCAGCGGCGACTGGTTTGCCGACAACATCATCGGTGGCGGACGCAGTGTCAGCTTCACGCTGTTCCCTTCCGAACTGATCGGCAAAGTGACCGTCTACAAGGGTTCGCAGGCCAACCTGGTCGATGGCGGCGCCATGGGCCTGGTCGACATCCAGACCCGCAAGCCGCTCGACCTGTTGCGCAAGAAAGCCTTCGCCGCGCAAGCGAGCGTGGGCGCGATGCACTCCGACTACGCCGGCACCACCGACCCGCAACTGAGCGGCATGGTGGCGTGGCGCAATGAGGCGAGCACCTTTGGCGTGCTGCTGCAAGCGTTTCACCAGAAGCGCCACCTGAGCCGCGTGGCCCAGGAAAATTCGATCTGGTACGACAAGGTCGAGCCTGGCTCGCCGGTCGCCAATGCGATTCCCGGTGCCGCCGGCGCCTACATGAACTACCTGGGCGGCACCGCCTGGTTCGAGCAGGAGCGCACCCGCAAGGGCGCCATGGTCGACTTCCAGTTCAAGCCATCGAAAGACTTGACCTTCGACGTCACCGCCTTCAGTTCCAAGCTCGACGCACCGAACATCAACCACAACTTCATGCAAGCGTCAGGCCGCTTCCTGGGCAACTCCTGGACCGCGCCAACCTTCCCGGCCGCCAACGTCAGCGGCGCCGTGAGCAACGGCATCATTACGCAACTTGCGGCAACCGTGCCGGCCAACTGCGTGCCATGCGCGGGCATGTCCGGTTCGATCCAGGAAATCTTTGGCCGTCCGATCGCCGAGAGCTCGTCCCGGTTTCTTAACCTTGACGGCAAGTATCGCCTGAGCGACGCCTTTACCGTGAGCGGCAAGCTGGGCCTGACCAAGGGTCTGGGCAACACCGAAAGCGGCGCGCTGAGCAACCCGATTCCTTTCGGCGCCATCAGCTACAAAACCAACGGCGCCGACCAGCCGGTCGACTACGTTACCGCCGGCAGCGCCACGCATTCGATCGGCGGCGGCTACGACGGCATACCCGGCACCTTCGGTTCGCACGTGACGTCGAACGACAAGGAATCGTATGCGCAGCTCGATCTTGAGTACACACTGGCGGCCGGTTTCTTCAAGACGCTCAAGACCGGCGTGCGCACGGCGCGCCACGAACGCAGCTTGTCCGTGATCGATCTGACGGACCTGCCTGGCCTGAAGAATCCGGCCAACCTGCCGCTGTCGGGTTTGACGCATTTCCCTGACCACTTGAGCGACGTGTCGGGCGTGGGATCGAATTACTGGACTTTTTCAAAAGACGCGGTCTTCGGCTGGGTCGACAAATACACCGATTTCACCATCCACCGCAGCCAGGCCGAATTCCAGATCAAGGAACCGACCAAATCGGCTTACGTGATGGCGGACTTCGGCAACGACAACGGTTTGTCGGGTAACGTCGGCGTGCGCTTTGCGCAAACCAAGGAAAACGTGCTCAAATACGAGATGGGGCCGTCGAAGTCCTTTGAGCCGCGCATCTACAACAATACCTACAACGACACGCTGCCAAGCGCCAACCTGCGTTACGACCTGAACAAGGACATGGTCTTGCGTGGCGGCATCAGCCGTACGATGGCGCGTCCGGAACTGGGCGCCATGGCCGGCATTGACCTGCGCGACCAGCAGCACACCGGCACCACGGGCAACCCGAATCTGGCGCCGATCACGTCGAACAACGTTGACGTGGGCGTCGAATGGTACTTCGCACCGCGTTCGGTGCTCAGCGCCACCGCGTTTGCCTCCAACCTCGATGGCTACGTATCGTACGGCAACAGCTCGGGCATCTATTACAACCAGCAGGAAAAAGCGAACGTCTTGTACAACACCAGTTCGCCGGTCAATTCCAAGGCCGAGATTCGCGGTCTGGAACTGAACTACGTGCAAGACTTGTCCAACGGCTTCGGTTTCAACGTCAACTACACGCTGACCGATGCCGAAGAAACGGGCAAGCTGGCCGGTTCCGTGTGCGGCCGTTCGGTCGAGCCGGATTGCACGATGATCGGCGCATCCAAGCGTGCCTACAACGTGGGCGCGTTTTTCGAAGGCAGCCGCTTTTCAGCGCGCGTGGGCTACAGCTACCGCTCGGGTTTCCTGAACGGCTTTAGCCGCAATACGGCGCAGTACCAGGCTGAAATCGGGACCTTGTCGGCCACGCTGGCCTACAAGATCAACGACAACTTGTCGATCTCGCTGGACGGCAAGGACTTGAACAATCCGATGCACCGCTCCGAGATTCACAACGTCGGTGCGGCCAACCTGCCGGGCTCGTTCTACAAGAATGGCCGCCAGCTCTTCCTGACGCTGAACGCCAAGATCTAAGTCGTTCAAGGCACAAGAAAACGGAGCGGCGGTTCGGCTCCGTTTTCTTGCGTCTGGACTACGGGGAGAAAAGATGAAAAATGCATCGGAACTAAAAGATATCGTCATCGTCGGCGGCGGCTCGGCCGGCTGGATGAGCGCCATGATCCTGGCCGACACGCTGGCGGCCAAAGGCGTGACCATCACCGTGCTCGAGTCGCCAACCGTCGGCGTGATCGGGGTGGGGGAGGGCTCCACGCCCGCGCTCAAGCGCTTTTTCGACAGCTTGAATATTGCGGAAAGCGAGTGGATGCCGCAATGCAATGCCACCTTTAAGAGCGGCATTACTTTCGACGGCTGGTCCACCAAGCCGGGCTTTGGCAGTTACTTCCACCAATTTTCCACCATGGTCGACAAGCTGACCCAGCCTGTCTTCATCAGCAACGTGCATGCGCGCTTGCAGGGGGGGGACGTCGATGCGCGGCCCGACGACTACTTCCTGTCGCGCATGCTGGTCGAGAACAAGCTGGCGCCGCTCGCCGGCGAAAGTTTCCCGTTTACCGCCACCTATGGCTACCATTTCGATGCTGCGCTGCTGGGCAAGTTCCTGCACAAGAAGGCGCTCGAACGGGGCGTGCGCTACCGGGTTTGCCACGTCACGCACGCCACGCAAGATGCGGATGGCAATATCGCCGCCGTGCACACCAGTGATGGCGAAGCGGTAGCGGCCGACCTGTTCATCGATTGCTCCGGGTTTTCAGCGCTGCTGATCGACAAGACGCTCAAGACGCCTTTTGTCAGCTACAGCGACGTGCTGTTCAATGACGCAGCCGTGGCGCTGCCCACGCCGCTCGACGGGCCGATCGCACCGCAGACGGTATCGACCGCCATGAAGTACGGCTGGGCCTGGCAAATTCCGCTGACCAATCGCTACGGCAACGGCTATGTGTACAGCACGCGCTACTGCGATGCGGACCAGGCCGAAACGGAACTACGCCACAAGCTGGGCCAGCTGGACGGCAGCACGCCCGCGCGCCACCTCAAGATGAAGATCGGCCGCGTCGCGCAGCACTGGAGCAAGAACTGCGTGGCCGTGGGACTGTCGCAGGGCTTTCTCGAGCCGCTCGAAGCGACCGCGCTGTACCTGACCCAGATGACGGTGGCGATCTTTGCACTGTTTCTCGACAAGGGCGACTTCAGCGAACCGGCGCGCCACGCGTACAACCAGGAGGTCAATGGCTTTTTCGACGGCCATCGGGATTACATCGTGGCCCACTTCAAGACCAGTTCGCGCACCGACACGGTCTATTGGCGCGACAATGCAAGCGAGCTTGGCGGCATGTCCGATTGCTTGAAAGGCATTTTTGGCACCTGGCTGCAGGCCAAGGATTTATCGGCAGAACTGGTGCGCCAGGACTTGGAACGCTACTATCCGGTAGGATCGTGGTACGCGCTGATGGCCGGCATGGGCGTGTTTCCGGCGGCGCGCGTGGCGTCGGCGCAGGAGGCGTCCGGGCACGCCGAACAGCGTGCCCAGATGCGCGAATTTTTGCGCCGCTGCGCGCTCAATTTCCGCGATCACAAGCTGGTCCTGCAAGAGATGGTGGGCCGCTAAGCAGCGCGGGCGCGCCGTTCCGGCGGTGACAGGCGGCCGGCGCGCAGTTCAGTGACGGCGTTGCGCACGGCGCGCGCGACGTTGCGCACTTCTTCCTGGCAGTCCGCTTCGCCGTCGAATGCTTGCTCGCAGGTGTCGGCTTCATGGTAGCCAAGGTGGCGGTCGAGCGCGGCAAAACTGTCCGAGTCGACCATGCCCATGCCATCGAGCCACAGCGTGAGCAGGTGGCGCGTGCCGTCGATGGCGCCGTCCTTGCCGTGCACCACGACGCCATAGGCGCGCTCGGCGAAGTGCGCGGTGTAGCCGGCCGCTGTCAGGCGGTCGATGGGCGGCTTGACGTGCAAGGCGACGACCGATGCGCCGGCCGGCGCGATGATCATCACGGCATGCGCGAACAGCCACTTCTCATACACGTCGGCGCTGAGGTGGACGGCGGGGTCGAGGATATCGATCTCCAGGCCGTCGGCTTCGAGCAGTTCCTGCGCCAGAGCGATCATGCGGCCGGTGCGTTCATCCTGCTGCGAACCGTTGATCAGTAAGACACGCGTGCGTTCCATGTTGGTTCCCAATGATGATGTCGAAAAAACGGTTTCCGAGCAGTAGGAAAAGTATGCGAGAAATTTACGAATTGCAATGTTCGCTGGCTAACAGAGGGGCTGTAACAAACGTAAGAGCCCGATGCATTGTCCTCGCATGCGGGGGCCATAGAATGGAAGGGTCGATAGTGCAGCCGCCCTACATCGTCCCCGCGCGGGGACGATGTGGTTTTCGTTTTCGAGTTCGCCAACTTCGCTATTTCTGTCGGGCCGGCGCTGGCAAAACAATAAAAAAACGGCCCGCCGGCTTGCGCCGCGGACCGCTGTTGACCCAAGCGCCCATTCAAGGGCAACTCGTCGATTACTTCGCCGCCACCGCCATCGGTGCATTCAGATGCATCGTCCAGTAGCGCGCCAGCTCAGCCGTGCCGTCGCTGCCCTTGACGGCCTCGAAGGCTTTCAGCGCTTCATCCTTCTTGCCGGCCTTGGCGTACGCCACGCCCAGGCGCAGTTTGGCGTCTTCCGGATTTTTCAGGCTGCCCTTGGCGATACCCTGCTTGATCAGGTCGATACCCTTGTCGAACTGGCCCAGCGTCACGTACGCATAGCCCAGGTTGACCAGCGGCGTGCCGGTCTTGGCCTTGAGCGCGCCCGCTTCGCCCGCATCGATCGTCTTCGCATCGTCGGCAGCGGCCTTGGCGGCCTTGTCAAGCTGCTGCTTGTGCTTCGGTCCATCCTTGCCGGTACCGAGCTTGCCCGCTGCAAAGCCGGCATCCAGCGCTTGCTTGGCTTCACCGAAAAAGCCCGTCATCATGGCGCGCTCGGCCATGTCCAGGTATTCGTCGCTTTCCATCTCCTTGGCCGTGGTCATCTGCAGGCGGTAGCCGTCCAGGCGCAGGCGGTCATTGAAGGTGGTCTTGTTGGTCATGCGGCGCAGCACGTCGGTCCAGAATTCCGGCGTCGGGTACAGCGTCACCAGGCGTTCCAGGGTGGTCGTGTACAGCGCCGTGTCCTTCAGCTTGCCGGCCGCGCCGGCCAGCAGGCGCAGGTCGTCCTGGGCGGGTTTGGTGCCGGCCTTGTCGGCCGCGGCGATGACTTTTTCCAGCTCGGCCTTGGCGTTCGCGTAGTCGTTCGTGACCAGATAGGCGCGCGCCAGGGCGGGGCGAACCTTGTCCGGCGTCGTACTTTCCTTCTGGTACACCTTCAGCCATTCGATGGCTTTCGGGTAGTTCTTGGCGTTGTAGTTGTAGTTGGCCAGCGCCTCGATGAAGTTGGCTTTTTCCTGGGCGTCCAGGCGGCCGGAGTTGATGACCGGCTCGAGCGCCGCCATCGCCATCGCATCGTTGCCGCTGCTGGCGGCCAGGGCCAGCTTCATGCGGTTGATGACGTAGCCTTCGTACGGCGTGATGTTGGGGAACGCTTCAGCGGCGGCGATGTTCGCCTGAACTTCAGGGAATTTTTTCGCCGTCATCATTTCCTTGACCTTGGCCGGGTCGAGCAGCTTGAACATGTCGGGACGGATGGTGTCCGCCTTTGCCGCTTCGGCCGCGGCCGGTTTGGCTTGCGCGTGGGCGCTGGCGAGCAGGGCAGGCGCGGCATTCAGGCCAAGGGCGGCCAGGATCAGGCTGATACGTGCGAAACGGAACTGGGACATGGATGATCCTTCAAATAGTATCTGGGCGGGTAGTGCCTTCGCCATAACGCGGCGACCCGCCAAATAGTGGACATGAAATTTGGAAATTGTCAGTGCCTCAAACGTTGCCGTTCGGGGCGAAGGGCGTATTGTCACATAAACTAAACAACGGTGGCCTGATTTCCAACTTCAATGGTAAGCGGATGTAAGAACGCTTTGCCGGCCGCGTCGAACAGGTGGCAGCGCTGCGGCGGCAGGTACGCGTGAATGCGGCTGCCAGGCGCGAGCGGCGCGCTGTCGCTCGCCTGCCTGATTGCCAGCAGCTCCGGCGCTCCGGCCAGGCTGGCGTAGGCGATGGTCTGGTCGCCCAGGTATTCGGCGTGGCGCACTTCAAGCGCGATGCTGTTGGCGCCGCCCGCCTGCAGCACCATGTGCTCGGCGCGGATGCCCAGCGTGACGGGCGCGCCAAGGGCCGCCTGCGCGGCCTCGCACGCGACTTCGATCAGCGCGCCGCCGGCCAGCCGCACCGTGGCCGTGCCATCGAGCGCGCCAGCCAATTGGCCGGCGATGAAATTCATTTTGGGCGCGCCCAGAAAACCGGCCACGAACAGGTTCGTCGGCGCGTTGTACAGCGCGTGCGGCGTGCCCACCTGCTCGATGCCCCCGGCGTTCAGCACCACGATGCGCTCGCCCAGCGTCATCGCTTCAACCTGGTCGTGCGTGACGTAGATCATGGTCGACTTCAGTTCGCGGTGCAGGCGCGAGAGCTCCACCCGCATCTGCACGCGCAGGCTTGCGTCCAAATTCGAGAGCGGCTCGTCGAACAGGAATACGCCAGGCTGGCGCACGATCGCGCGCCCGATTGCCACGCGCTGGCGCTGGCCGCCCGACAATTCCTTGGGCCTGCGTTCGAGCAAATCCGTGATCTGCAAGATGGCCGCGGCGCGGCCCACGGCCTGCTCAAGCTGCTCGCCCTTGATGCCGGCGAGCCTGAGCGCAAAGGCCATGTTCTCGAACACCGTCATGTGCGGATACAGCGCGTACGACTGAAACACCATGGCCAGGCCGCGCCGGGCCGGCGCAATATCGTTGGCCAGGCGAGCGCCGATATACAGTTCACCGGCGCTGATGTCTTCCAGGCCCGCGATCATGCGCAGCAAGGTCGACTTGCCGCAGCCGGACGGCCCGACAAAGACGATGAATTCGCCATCCCGGATCGCCAGGTCGGCGCCGTGAATCACCGGGCGCTGCTTGTCGTAATGTTTGGCCACGCCCTTCAGTTCAACGCTGGCCATGTCAGGCCGCAACCAGTTTGGCGAGCGGGTTCTGCTGGCGCGCGCTCATTGAAATCATTTGCGACATGATCGCCACCGGAACCGCGCAGGCCAGCACCCACAGGAAAAAATGCTGGTAGCCCAGGGCGATCTGCACGTCGCCGCTGAAGTACTTGAAGAGCGCAAAGCCGAGCTGCATGATGCCGGTCGACAGGGCATAGTGGGCAGTCTGGTATTTGCCTGGCGCGACCACCTGCATCATGTACAAGATCAGGCCGACAAAGCCAAAGCCGTAACCGAACATCTCGGCGCTCAAGGCCGCGCCGATGATGACGATATTGGCCGGCTGGTACAGCGAAAGCAGATAGAACACGATGTTGGGCAGGTTGACCGCCAGGATCAGCGGCAGTATCGCGCGCTTGAGGCCAAGGCGCGCCGTGAAGTAGCCGCCGGCGATGCTGCCGACAATGAAAGCGACGGTGCCCGCCGAGCCGTACACCGCCCCCAGTTCCGTGGTCGATAGGCCAAGGCCGCCCAGCTCGCGGGCGGCGCGCAAGAACAGCGGCCCGATCGACTGGACTTGCGCTTCGCCCGCCCGAAACAGGATGATGAACAGGATGCAGACAAAGATGCCGGGCTTTTTGAAGTATTCAACGATCACTTCCGACAGCGTATCGGCGATGGCGCGCGCGCTGTGGCCGGCGCTCACGGCATTGGTCCCTTTCGGCAGGACCGCCAGATTGTAGAGCCCCAGTGCGATCATCATCGCCGCCAGCAGGGCATAGATCGTGGACCAGGCGGTGACGACGCCGCTGCTCTTTTCCAGCACGCCGGCCAGCGCCACCAGGCCCCCGGCCGAAATCACGCGGCCGGCGTTGAAAAATGTCCCGGTCCAGCCGGCGTATTCGGCCTGGCCTTTTTCATCCAGGCTGGCGATGTACAGGCCGTCGCAGGCGATGTCGTGGGTCGAGGCGCAGATGGCGACCATGGCCAGCATGGCGATGCTGGCGGCAAACCAGAACGGCATGTGCATCGACAGCGCCACGAGCCCAAGGGCGACGCCGCCAGCCAGCTCGAACATGACGACCACCTTCTTTTTGCTGCTGGCAAGTTCAATGAAGGGACTCCACAGCGGCTTGAACACCCAGGCCAGCCCGATCAGCGCCGTCCAGTGGGTGATCTGGTCGTTTGCCATGCCGCGGCTTTGCAGCATCACGGCGGCCAGCTGCATGACGGCAAAGAAGGGAAGCCCCTGCGCCAGGTACAGGCTGGGGACCCACAGGTAAGGGGCGCGTGCGGTGGAGGTGTTGTTCATCGAGGACCTTGTTGTTCTGACGGGTGTTAGGCGAAACCGGGCACCGGCACCGTGCCGTTCGCTTCCAGCGTGCCGGCCAGCCAGGCCTCGACCGCGTCCAGCGCCGGAGCGGCAAAACCGTAGGTGATCAGGGCGGGCGCCTCGATGTCGAGCGCCTGGTACGGATTCCACAGCGCCAGGTGCAGGTCCGGCTTCCAGCTGTCGCGCGCGTTGGGGCCATAGCGCAGGCGCGAGGTCGACGCCAGGAACACGAAGCGGCCATCGTCCGGCAGCGTCGACCAGTCGAACGTTTCGGCATCGGTAAAGGTGACCATGTCGACGTCGTACAGGCGCCCCAGCATGCTCGCCACCACCGCCGCCGGTACACCCGCTTCGGACACGCCGTCGCTCACCACATCGCGGCGCACCACCAGGCGCACCTTGCCCCCGGCCGCAGGGCGCTGGGGCTTGCCGCGCGCCGTCAGGCTGCGGCGCCAGCCGTGCGCCATCACCAGCCGGTCGGCCGCGTCTTCCATGTAGGAGCGCCCCTGGCACGGGTAAGCGTCGGCCAGCGTGGCCAGGCGCGCCAGGCGCTCGTTCACTTCGGCCATGGGCAGTTGGCCCGATTCGATCGCCACGGCAATTGCGGCGATGGTCTCAAGCTGGGTGTCGAGTGTGCCCAGCGCCATGACCATGTCGGCGCCGGCCAGCAGTGCGCGCACGGCCGCCGGGCCGGCGCCGTAGCGCCCGGCAATCGCGTGCATGTCCATGCCGTCGGTGATGATCACGCCGCGGTAGTCCCATTCGGTGCGCAGCAGGTCGTGCAGGATGCGGCGCGACATTGTGGCCGGGAACTCCGCGTCCAGCGCGGGATAGATGATGTGCGCCGTCATGATGGCCGGGGCGCGGTTGCCGACCATGCGGAAGGGCTTGAATTCGAACTCTTCCAGTTCCTGCAGCGGCTTGTTCACGGTGGGCAGGTCGCGGTGCGAGTCGACATGGGTGTCGCCGTGGCCGGGAAAGTGCTTCACGCAGCAGGCCACGCCTTCGGACGTGCTGCCTTCCATCCAGGCCAGCGCCAGTTCGGTGGCGCGCTGCGGCTCGGCCCCAAAAGAGCGCTCCGCAATCACGGGATTGTGCGGGTTGTTGTTCAGGTCCAGCACGGGCGCGAAGTTCCAGTTGAACCCCATGGCCTTGACCGCGCGCGCCACTGCCGCGCCAATATCGCGCGCCAGCGCCACGTCGTCGGCTGCGCCCAGGCCCATCGCCGCCGGCGGCGCCGGCACCCAGGTCGAGCGCACCACGGCGCCGCCTTCCTGGTCGAGCGCAATGAGCGCTTGCGGCCCCATCGCCGCGCGCAGATCAAACGTCAAGCGCGCGAGCTGCTCCTGGTTGCTCATATTCCCGCGAAACAGGCACACGCCGCGCACGCGGTTCTCGCGAATCAAGGCGGCGGTAGCGGCATCGAGTTCGGTGCCGGGAAACCGGATCATGATCAGTTGACCGGCAAGTTGATGGTATTGGTTCATTTGACTGCTCCGTCCATGCCGCGCATGAAAAATCGTTGAGTGAAAAGGAAAGCGGCCAGCGTCGGCAAGATGGTCAGCACGGTGCCCGCAGCAATCACGCGGGTGCTGCTGCCAAAGGTGCCGCGCAGGTACAGCACGCCGACCGACAAAGGAAATTCATCCGGTTTGCTCATGACGATCGAGGGCCAGATATATTCGTTCCACGCCTCGACGGCGGTGAGGATGCCGACCGTGGCCAGCCAGGGCGCCACCAGCGGCAGCATAATTTTGGTAAAAATGGTCCACTCCGAGGCGCCGTCCACGCGCGCCGCGTCGACCAAATCTTGCGGCACTTCCTCGAAGGCTTGCTTGAGCAGCAAAATGGCCACCGCCGTCACCACGTTGGGCAAAATCACGCCGGTATAGGTGTCGACCAAACTCAGTTTGGTGACCGTGATGAAGTTGACCAGGAAGTTCACTTCCGACGGCAGCACCAGCGTGGCGAGGATAATCCCGAACACCAGCTTGCGGCCCCGGAAATGCATGCGCGCCAGCGGGTAGGCGGCCAGCGAACAAAGCGCCAGCTTCCAGAACACCGTGCAGGCGGCAATCAGCAGCGAATTCTTGAAAAACGAGAGCATCGGAATCGCGTGGAACACTGCGGCGAAGTTTTCCAGCGACGGCGCGCGCGGCCAGAAGGTCGGCGGAAAGGCGAACACATTGCCCTCGGTGGACAAGGCCGTGACCAGCGTCCACCAGAATGGAAACACGCACACCACGGCCAGCAGGCACAGAATCAGGTAGTGGCCGGCGATCTTGACAGGGCGCGCGCGCATCAGCGGTGCCTCGGCTTCAAGTAGCGCAGGCACACCAGCGCGATGGCCACGCACACGCTCGAGACCACCATGCTGGCGGCCAGCGCGCGCGGCAGCTTGAGGTGCTTGAGCCCCTGGTCGTAAGCGTAGTAGAGGGCCGTGAAGGTGGAATTCATCGGGCCGCCCTGGGTCAGCACGTCGACCTCCTGGTAAGCCTTGAGCGCGGCCAGCACCGACAGGATGGAGCACACCATGATGGTGGGGCGCAGCATGGGAATGGTAATGCGCCAGAAGCGCTGCCAGGCATTGGCGCCATCGAGCATGGCTGCTTCCTGCATGTCGGTGGGGATGGCCTGCAGCGCGGCCAGATACATCACCATGTACCAGCCAAGGCCGCGCCACAGCGTGACGAACATCACCGCGAACAGTGCCAGCGTGTCGTCCGTCAGCCAGCCGATGGGCGCATTGACCAGCCGCAGTTGCAGGAACACATAGTTGAGCGTGCCCTGTTCGTGGAACATGAAGCCCCACATGATGCCCACCACCGACACCGTGGTCACCACTGGCACGTAGAACGCGGCGCGAAAGTAGCGGATGCCCGGCAGGCGGTTGTTGACCAACACCGCCAGCGCGATCGCCCCTACCTGGACAAGCGGTACCATCAACAGGAACATCAGCGAATTTTTCAGGCCCGTGACGAACATCTCGTTGTCGAAAATATAGCGGAAGTTATCCAGCCCGACCCACTGCGTCGGGCGCACCAGGCTGTAGTCGGTAAAGGCGAGGTAAGAGCCGAACACCACCGGCCAGAATGAAAATACGGCCAGCAACACCAGGGCCGGCGCGAGGAACAGCCAGCCTTGCAGCGCTTGGCGGCGCGCGCTCATGGCCGCCGCCTCTGGGTTGCGAGTTTCTTGTTCCAGATGGCGGCAGCCTGGTCGAGCGCAGCTTTGACGTCCTGCTTGCCGGTGACGCCCGCTTCAACCGCTTTCACCAGGGAGCGGCGTAGTTCGTCGTAGTCGTCGATGCCGGCCACGTACAGCGTACGCGAATGCGCCATCGATGCGGCGCCCGCGGCCACGGCCTTTTGCGCGGCGCCAGAGTTGGCAGGCAGCGCCAGGAAGAACGGATCGGCGGCCGCCTTGACGCTGGTCGGGAACACGCTGGCCTGCCGGGCGAACGCCAGTTGGTTGGCGTCGCCCGTGAGGTAGCGCGCAAACTTGCCGATCGCCGGCAGCAGTGCGGGATCGACCCGCGCCGGAATGGCGAAGTGGATCAGCCAGCCGCCGTCGGCAATCCCGGTCGGCCCAAGAGGCGCGGGGGCGACGTCGGTGATGGCGTAGACGTCCTGTGCGTCAGCTTCGATGCGTTTGAGCGCGGTGGGCGGCGCGAGCAGCATGCCCAGGCGGCCCCCCTTGTAGGCGTCAACCACGGCGGGAAAATTATCTTCGGCGAACAGGCTTTCCTTGAGCAGGCCGCCAGCCTTGTAGGTGACGGCGAGCTTTTCCACCAGCGCGACGTGGGCGGGCGAATTGAACACCGCCTTGCCATGCTCGATGACGCCCAGGCCCTGCCACATGAACAGGCCATCGATTTTGGACAGCGCGGGCGCGATGCCGGCCTTGCCCGTTTTGGCGGCTATCTGGCGCGCAAAGGCGAGCTGCTCGTCGAACGTCGCAGGTCCCCGCGTGAGGCCCGCTTGCTTGAAAATCAGGGTATTGAAGGCAAGTACGGCGACATTGCTGTACGTGGGAAAACCGTAGGTCTTACCCTTGAAGCGCAGGTCTTCCAGCGTGCTGGGGATGTAAGTATGCTTGCCGAGAAAGGCGTCGACGGGCGTGAGCAAACCGTCGCGCGCATATTCGTCCGCCCACGGCACGTTCAGGTTGACCAGTGCGGGCGGGGTGCCGGCCACGATCCGGGTGACCAGCTTGGTCTGGATCACGTCCCACGGAAAATCGATCCACTCGACTTTGACGCCCGGGTTTGCCGCTTCGTAGGTACGCACCACCGACTCGAAATACGGCGTGAACTTGGGCTTCATGCTGAAGGTCCAGAATTCAATTTTTGTGTCGGCCCGCGCTGGCGACGTTGCGAGCGCTAGCGCCATCAATGCTGTCAGCAGTATCTTGATGTTCATTGATGGCGCAGCCTGTCAGTTGGTCTTGGTGACTTTGCTCAGGTGGCGCGGCCGGTCCGGATCCATGCCGCGCGCCTTCGACAGGTGGGCCGCCATGATGTAGAAGGCTTGCACGGCGACGATCGGATCGAGGTCGGGCGTGGCGGCAACCGGCAGCGTCAGGTCGCGCTCGGGCACGTCCGCCGGCGCGGCCAGAATCACCTTGGCGCCGCGGGTGCGCATTTCAGCCGCCAGCTGCAACACGCCGGCCTGGGTCGGGCCGCGGGTGGCGAATATGAGCAGCGGATAGCCGTCTTCGATCAGCGCCATTGGGCCGTGCTTGATCTCGGCGCCGCTGAAAGCTTCTGCCTGCAGGGCCGAGGTTTCTTTCAGCTTCAGGGCCGCTTCAAGCGCGATCGGAAAACTGATGCCGCGCCCGACCACCATGATGTTGCGGGCCGGGGCCAGTACCTCGAGGGCCGGCGTCCAGTCGGTTTGCGCCGCGGCGCGCAGTGCGTCAGGGAGCGCTTCCAGACCGGCCAGCAGTTCAGGGTCGTTTTGCCACTGGGCGACCAGGCGCGCGCCGGCCACCAGGCTGGTGATGAAGCTTTTGGTCGCAGCGACGCTCTGTTCCTTGCCCGCGTGGAGCGGCATTGCCCATTCGGCTGCCTGCGCCAGTGGCGATTCGATATCATTGACCAGCGCGATCGTGGTCGCTTCGCCGCCGCGAAAGTAGCGCATCGGGTCCACCACGTCCGGGCTCTGGCCCGACTGCGAGACGGCGATTGCCAGCGTGTTGCGCGTTTCGATCGGCGCCTTGTTGAGCGTGATGAGCGACATCGGCAGCGACGCCACCACGCGCCCCATGCGCGCCATGATCAGGTAGGCGCAATAATTGGCCGCATGGTCGGAGCTGCCGCGCGCGATGGTCAAGGCGGTGTCGAAATTGGTGGACCTTAATTTGCGGCCAAGTTCGGCGTAGCGATCGACATCGCTGGACAATTGCAAGGCGACGCATTCGGCGGCGGACAGGGCTTCTTCAAGCATCAGTGAGGTCACACATTTCTCCTTCTATATAAACAGCTTTGATCATCAGGTCGCGGCCCAGGACCACCATGTCGGCAAAGGCGCCGGGCGCCAGGCGTCCGCGCGCGGTTTCGCCCAGGTAGTTGGCAGCATTGGTCGACACGCGCCGCGAAGCGTCGGCCAGATCGAGCCCCAGGCCGACCAGGTTGCGCAGCGCCTGGTCCATAGTCAGAGTGCTGCCGGCCAGGGTGCCGTCGGGCAGGCGCACGCCGCCCATGCACTTTTGCACGCGGTGGCGGCCCAGCATGTAGTCGCCGTCGGGCATGCCGGTGGCGGCGGTCGAATCGGTCACGCAATACAGGTGCGGAATGGCGCGCAGGGCGACCTTGATCGCGCCCGGATGCACGTGCAGCATGTCGGGAATGATCTCGGCGTACTGGGCATGCGCCAGCGCCGCGCCGACCATGCCGGGCTCGCGGTGGTGCAAGGGGCTCATCGCGTTGAACAAATGGGTAAAACCGGCCGCGCCGTGTTCGAGCGCGGCCACGCCGTCTTCGTAGGAGCCGAGCGTGTGGCCGATCTGGACCCGGATGCCGGCGTTGGACAGTTCGCGCACCAGGCGCAGGTGGCCGGCGACTTCGGGCGCCACGGTGATCAGGCGCATCGGCGCATGCGAGCCAAGCTGCTGCACTTCGGCCAGCGTGGCGGCGCGCGCATAATTGGGCTGCGCACCGAGCTTGCCCGAATTGATATAGGGGCCTTCCAGGTGCACACCCAGGATACGGGCCGCACCCGGGCGGCGCGCGGCGCAGGCCGCGCCGATCGCTTTGAGCGCTTCGGTAATTTCGTGCGGCGGCGCCGTCATGGTGGTGGCCAGCAGCGAGGTGGTGCCATGCCTGGCGTGCATCGCGGCGATCACGTGCGGCGCGTCGCCCGCCTGCATGATGTCGCGCCCGCCGCCGCCATGCACGTGCAGGTCGATGAAGCCGGGGATGATGTAATCGTCGCCGTTCAAGGCCGGATCGACGGCGCCGCCTTCGACGGCCGTGACGCGCTCGCCGTAGCTGATGGTGCCGCTGATCCAACCGTCCGGGGTAAGGATGTTGCCACCGATATTGCCACTAAGTGCTTCGCTCATCTGCGCGACTCCGCTACGAATTCATAATAATCACTGCGGCAGTAGGAGTGCGTCAGTTCCACCGCTACGCCGCTTTCAAGATAACTGACCCGGGTAATGTGCAGCATGGCCGCCCCGGGAGGCAGGCCCGCCAGGCGCGCCTGTTCGGCGGTCGCATTCACGGCCCGGATGTGCTGCTGGGCGCGCATTGGAATGGCGCCGCGCGCTTCCAGGTAGCCGTACAGCGAATCGGTCACGCCGTACGGGTCGGGCATGTGCAGTGCCGGGATGGTACTCGTTTCTATCGCCATCACCACGTCGTCTGCCGTGCGCAGGCGCTTCAGGCGCACCACCGGCACGTTGGGCGACAGGCCCAGCGACAGCAGTTCGAGCGGCGCGGCAATGCCCAGCTTGCGTTCCAGCCAGCGCGAACCGGCGGTAAAACCGCGCTGGCTCAATTCTTCGGAAAAGCTGGTCAGGCGCGCCAGCGGCTGCTCGAGCTTGGGCGTGATGTAGGTGCCCGAGCCGCGCCGGCGCGTGAGCATGCCGCGCTCGCACAGCATGTCGATCGCCTTGCGCGCCGTGACGCGCGAGATGGCCAGCATGTCTGAGAGCATGCGCTCGGAGGGCAGCGCTTCGTTGGCGCGCCAGTCGCCGCTGGTGATGCCCGACGAGAGCTTGTTCGCAAGCTGCACGTAAAGGGGCGTGACGCTGTCGTCATCGCGTTTGAAGTCGCTCAGCTGGGCCAGCATGTCATTTCCCCTTCAAGTGCAATGCAATCATGCGCAGCGCGCCGCTGGCCGCGTCGCCGCAGGGCGCAACGCTGCGCGCCAGCAGGGCCGCAGGCAGGTAGGCGCGCAGCGGCGCGCCAAGGCCGCCGCACAGCGCCAGCGGCAGCGTGGCCGACGGGTCGAGCGCATGGGCGATGCTGGCCACTTCAAGCGCGGCCTCGGTCAGCAAGGCGTTTGCGGTGGCGTTGGTCGGCGCGTGTTTGACGACGATGGGCGCAAGCGACGCGTAGCTGGTCTGGGTCGCCGTGCCGATCCAGACCTGGATCGCATTGCGTTCGCCGCCGCAGGCGTCGATGATCTCCTGCGCAAAGGCGCTGTTTGTCTTGCGACCGTCGATGACTTGTTGGATGTGGTTGATGGCGCGCAGTCCGATCCAGCCGCCGCTCGCTTCGTCGCCGGAAGGAAAGCCCCAGCCGCCCACTTCGCGCTCGCTGCCGTCGGGCAGCAGCGCCTGTCCTACACTGCCGGTGCCGATGGCGACAATGGTGCCTGCTTGGCCCTGGTGCGCGCCGATCAAGGTGGTAAAGCCGTCGGACGCCAGGCGCAGCGCTGCGTAGCCGGGATTGGCCGCGGCAAACTGCGCGGCCCATTGCGGGTTGTGCACGCCAGCCAAGCCCAGGCCGATGGCCGCGCTGCCGAGGGCGGGGCTGGTGATGCCGATGGCAGCAAAGGCTTTGGCCACCGCATCCTGGATCGCCTGCCATGCCAGATCGATGCCGAGGGACAGGCCGGAGGGGCCGCTGGCGCCCTGAGCCAGTTCGGCGCCGTCGGCGCGCGCCAGCCGCACCCGGGTTCCCGTTCCACCGCCGTCGACGCCGATCAGATATTCAATCATGTTTGCTTTTCAAGTTCCGCTGCAAGAGTCAGGGCACTATATGTTTGGCAAACCGCAATGTCAACAGGTATTTAAGTGGTATTAAGATTTGCGGAATTGGCATTGCGGAGGCGGCCCAATTATTTATCGTAAGTGCTTGTTTATTAACAATTTATAGAAATATGCCGTTGGTATGTCTTTGGTCCGTCTTTGGTGGCAATTTGGCACGTTCTCGAAGCCTTGCTAATACCAAAGGGGGCGAAGTGGTCCGCGTCGGCAGTTGTTGACGCAAAAACGCCCTGGGCCGAATGCATGTGCATCCGGCCCAGGGCGTTGTCGTCTTGATGAGTAGATTACTTCATGATCCAGTCGAACTGACTCGCTTCGGTCGCGCGGCGGTTGCCGTTCGCGTCGGCGGCCTGGGCGCGCTTGTCGGCGCGGGCACGGGCAGCTTTTTCAGCCTGGTCGGCGACGGCTTGCGCGGCAGCTGCGGCCTGGGCTGTGGAAGCTGTGGCAGTGGCGGCGGCGGCGGCGTTGGCAACTGGCGCGTCGGCGGCGAAGACGGCGCTTGTAAAGGCGAGGGCGGCGACAGCGGTGAACAGTTTCGATGCATTCATGGTATTTCTCCTCATTGTGGCGCGCGGCGCCGATTGGCCTGCGATTACTTCATGAACCAATCAGTGTTGCCCGCTTCCGAGGCGCGGCGCTCGTTGTTCGCGTCGACTGCTTCGGCGCGGACCTTGGCGCGGGTGATCGGGGCCTTGGCGGCAGCGGCGGCCACCGCCTGGGCTGCGGCTGCGGTAGTAGCGGCGGCGGTAGCGGTGGTGGTCACCGGGGCGTCGGCGGCGAAGGCGGAAGCGGCAAAAACGAAGGCGGCAACGGCGGTGAACAGTTTCGATGCATTCATGGTATTTCTCCTGGTATTTGGTTAGTACAATTTGGTTCGTGGCGGTGACAAGCGCTGTTCGCTCATCCATGAAACGAAGTTTATATGTTGCGCCAGAGATAAAAAAGGTGACTTGAGGCAATGCCTTGTTGCGGAAACCGGGATAATGGAAGATTGCTGCTGGTGTGAGGTGCTGCAGTGAGAAGCGTAGGTCGGATAAGCGCAAGCGCAATCCGACCTACCGTCTGATTCCGAGAACCTTTCGGGCAAAGCGATGGAACGCTGTTTTGCGCGGTGCGCAAGTGGCAGGAACGAAAAAAAACAAAAAAAAGCGCCTTGCGTCGGAAGCGTCCTCGCGGTCTGGCCGCAAGCTACGCATCCGGCGCAAGGCGCCTTCTTTTCAGATGACTGTTATTTCATGAACCAGTCGGTGTTGCCAGCTTCCGAAGCGCGGCGCTCGTTGTTCGCTTCGATGGCTTCGGCGCGCACCTTGGCGCGGGTCAGCGTGGTCTTGGCGGCGGCGGCTGCTGCAACGCTTTGTGCGGCTGCTGCTGCCTGGGCAGCGGCGGCGGCTGCGGCAGCCGTGCTCGCAGCTGGCGCGACCGGCGCGTCGGCGGCGAAAGCGGAAGCGGCAAAAGCGAAAGCGGCAACAGCGGTGAACAGTTTCGATGCATTCATGGTATTTCTCCTGATAAGCGGCGCTCGGCGCCAGTACGATTCAATAGGGTAGGACGTATCTGCTTGCGGCTAATTACTTGCTGATCCAGTCAAACTGGCCAGCTTCGGTAGCGCGCTGATGCTTGACGGCTTCAACAGCTTCGGCGCGTACTTCAGCGCGGCTGCGGCCGGCAGCCTTGTTGACCAGCACAACCGGAATGTTCAGCGCTTGCGCGGTGACGGTCAGTTGAGCGGCCGCTGCGGCGCTCACTGCTGCGTTGGCGACGGGCGCGTCGGCGGCGAAAGCGGAACCGGCAAAAGCGATGGCGGCTACGGCGGTAAACAGTGTCGATGCATTCATGGTGTTTCTCCTGGTAGTTGGTTAGCGTCGCTTGCGGGCTTGGGGCTTACGGCTTGCGGCGGTGACAAGCGTTGTTCGCTCATCCATGAAACGAAGTCTATACGTTGCGCTCCGCGCAAAAAAGGGGAATACTGGCAATACAATGTTGCGCAAATCGGGATAATCGCCAGCCATGGATCGACTTCAATCAATGAGAGTGTTCGCCAAGGTGGTAGAACACGGCAGTTTTGCCCGCGCGGCGCAGGCGCTGGATATGTCCAATACCGTCGTTACGCGCAACGTCGCCGACCTGGAGGCGCACCTGGGCACGCGTTTGCTGAACCGCACCACGCGCAAGCTGTCGCTCACCGAGACCGGCCAGCAGTACCTGGAACGGGTCAAGCAGATCTTGAGCGACGTCGACGAGGCCGACGCGCTCGCGTCATCCTCGGCGCGCAAGGCCAGCGGAACGCTGCGGGTGTACTGCCAGACCAGTTTTGGCCAGTCGCAGCTGGCGCACCTGCTGCCGCAGTACGCCGCCAGCATGCCCGACGTGGTGCTTGACGTCACGCTGGCCGACCACACGGTCGACCTAGTCGAGGAGGGCTTCGACGTGGGCATCCTGCTGGGGCTGCAAAAGTTCGAGGCGACCATGATTGCGCGCCGGCTGGCGCTGTCAAAACTGGTGCTGTGCGCCTCGCCCGACTACATCGCGCGCAACGGCTCGCCGGCCACGCCCTACGAGGTGTCGGACCACAAGTGCCTCAATTTTGCCTTCGAACAGTTGCGTCACAGCTGGCCCGTCAGTTTTGACGGCGACACCGGCGCCAAGGGCGACATCCCCATCACCAGCCGCATGATTTCCAACAACGGCATGGTGTTGCGCCACGCGGCGCTGGCCGGCATGGGCATCATGGTGCGCTCCTCGTTTACGCTGGACGATGACTTTAGCAGCGGGCGCCTGGTGCAATTGCTCAAAGGGCATCACCTGGGCGTCATGCCGATCAACCTGGTCTACCCGAGCCGGCAATTGATGTCTTACAAGGTGCGCAGCTTTGTCGACTTCATGAGCGCCCAGTTTCCCCGTCCCGAAAGCGACCCCTGGCTCGATCTGGTTTGAGTCGTTTCTTTGCCGCCACAATTGGCGGAATAGTCGGCCGTGCGGTCCGGCGCCGTGATATATTTCTACTCGGAACTTTGTGATTCCAGATTGGTACGCCTTCTGGACTAGGCGGATACAACAACAACAAGTTGCGCGAGCAGTGTACTGCTCACCTCGAAAGCCCGCCCCGTGCGGGCTTTTTTTCGTGGTGGACGGCGCCCGGGCCCGCCCCAGTGCAATTGCAGTGAATTCATGGCTAAAACTGCGGTGCCGGTGTCATAATGTACGCAATTGCGCTACGAACGTGAGGAGAGTGACATGATTCGCTACATGGGTACACGGAAGAACATGGAAGGCGCTACCGTGTATGTGTTCGTAATCAACGGTTTGCAAAAAGAAGTGCGCGAAAGCGCGCTCAAGCAGCATCCAGGCTGTTTCGAAGCTTTGCCGGCCGCCGCCAAGGCGCAGATCGCGGCAAACCGAAGCTGGATGTCAAAGTTATAGTTCACCGAGGAGTTTTAAAATGAGTAAAGCACAAGACAGCAAGAAAGAAACGAAGAAGGAACCGGCCAAGTCGACCAAGGAAAAGAAGGACGCCAAGAAGGTCAAGAAAGACGAGCGCGCGCGCAAATAAAGCTGCGGCAATGCGCTCGGCGATCGACATGCGCGCCCGGTTGTTCACCAACGCCTGGGTTGCTGCGGCCGGGGCGCTGTTGTCGTTCGCCTGCGCCGCCAGCATGGCTGCGCCGTCGACCTTCGGTCCCGTCATCGGCAGCGCGGTGCTGTGCCGCAGCCAGCTCGACAATGCCTATTTCTACGACTACCTGTCCACCGCTTTCGGCCCGTCATACAAGCACGAAGGCGGCGCGTACTGGTTCAAGGCCGACGGCAACCTGTGGGGCGCGGCCGTCACCGACGTCATGGTCAGCGACGACACGAGCGACATCATTTTCCTCGGCGCCGTCACCGACTCGGCGCCCGACAAGCTCGACGAAGCGATCCGCGCGGCGGTCGGCGTGCGCCATGACGCCACCGACAAGTCGGCCTTTCCGGTGCGCGAATCGCGCCCGGGCAGCAAGATCGTTTATTTCAAGACCAAGTCCAAGGTCTTTTGCGCCAAGTACAAGCCGCTGCCGCTACTGCGCTGACGCGCGCGGGGCGAATCTGGGTGTAGCCTTCGGCGCAACCGTCGGCAAGATTGTTGGCAAAACCGTTGGGAATCCATGTACACGCACTACTTCAGCCTGAAGCAATCGCCGTTCTCGATCGCCCCCGATCCGCGCTACCTGTTCATGAGCGAACGCCATCGCGAAGCGCTCGCGCACCTGCTCTATGGCGTGGGCAGCGGCGGCGGCTTTGTCTTGCTGACCGGTGAAATCGGCGCCGGCAAGACCACCGTGTGCCGCTGCTTCATCGAGCAGATTCCCGCCAACTGCAAGCTCGCCTATATCTTCAACCCCAAGCTGACGGTTGAAGAACTGCTGCTGTCGATCTGCGACGAGTTTCGCATCGCGCTCACGCTGCCGGGCGCCGGGCCGGTCAGCGTCAAGACGTACGTGGACGCGATCAACGTGCATCTGCTGGCCAGCCACGCCGGCGGCAAGAACAATGTGCTGATCATCGACGAAGCGCAGAACCTCTCGGCCGACGTGCTCGAACAACTGCGCCTGCTCACCAATCTCGAGACCAACGAGCGCAAGCTGCTGCAAATTATCCTGATCGGCCAGCCCGAACTGCGCACCATGCTGGCGCGGCCCGAACTCGAACAGCTGGCGCAGCGCGTGATCGCGCGCTATCACCTGGGCTCCTTGTCCGAGCTTGAGACGGGCAGCTACATCGCGCACCGGCTGGCCGTGGCCGGCGCGGTCGCCTCCACCCCGTTTCCGCGCGCGCTGATCCCGCGCATCCACCAGCTCACCCATGGCGTGCCGCGCAGGATCAACCTGCTGTGCGACCGCGCGCTGCTCGGCGCCTATGTCGAGAACAGCCCGCAAGTCACGCGCACCATCTTGCGCAGGGCCGCCGATGAAGTCTTTGCCGGGCAGCCAGGCATAGCAGCGGTCAAACCGCGCTGGCCGCTGGTGGCGCTGGCCGTACTGGCCGCAGCCGCGGTCAGCGCAGCAGCTGCCTGGCACTTGCGTCCGCAGGTCGCCGCGCCGGCGCCCACGGCCGCCGTACCCGTGCTGCCTTTCCCGGCGCCGGCGCCGGCGCCAGCGGCGCGCGTGCTGCCAACGGCCGCGCCGTTTGCCCACAGCGACGAACAGCTGGCGCTGCGCGAGCTGGCGTCATTGTGGGGGAAGGCGCTGCCCGCCGGCGACGTCTGCCAGGTCAGCGCAAGACTCAATGTGCGCTGCCACCAGGGCAAGGGCGGCCTGTATGAACTACGCCTGCTCGACCGACCGGCCATCCTCACGCTGCGCGATGGCGGCGCGGTCAGTTACGCGGTGCTGACCGCCATGGACGACGCCAGCATCACCCTGCGCCAAAATGGCAAGAGCCAGACCATTGGCGTGGCCGCGCTGGCGGCGCGCTTTGACGGCGCCTTCACCACGTTCTGGAGCATGCCGCGCGCTTTCCGCGACCAGGTCGCGCGCGGCGAGCAGGGGCCAGATGTGGACTGGATCGCGGCCCGCCTGGCCCAACTCAATGGCACGCCAACGCCCCCCGCCGGCGTGCCGCTCGACGCGACTTCGCTGGAACAGCTGCGCCGCTTCCAGGCGCAGCAAAATCTGAAGGCGGACGGCGTGGCCGGACCGCGCACCTACATGCGCCTGAACCAGCTGTCGGGCGTCGCCGAGCCGCGCCTGCTCGCTGCCAGAACGGGAAAAAAATAAGATGTCCTATATTCTCGAAGCCCTCAAAAAAGCCCAGGCCGAACGCCAGCTTGGCAGCGCACCGACTTTACACGCCATGCCGATCCAAGCAGCGGCTCCGGCTCACGCCGCCACCTCGCGCACGGCGCTGTGGATTGCGCTCGGCTGCGCCGCCGTGCTGGCCGCGGGCGGCGCTGTCGCGTGGTGGCGGAACGCGGCGCCCGCCGCGCCGGCCGTGCTGGCGGTGCAGCCGGCGCCGGCCGAGCCGCCCGTGCTGGTGGCCGCGCCGCAGCCGCCGCCGGTGATCGTCGTGCCTCCGGTGCCGGTGGCCGCGCCCGCGCCTGTGCCACTACCCGCGCCTCTGCCTGCGCGGGTAGCGGCGCCGCCCGTCCCGCCGCCCGTCGCGCCTGCGCTGGCGCGCGCGGCGCCCATGCCGGCTCAGGCCAAAACGCCGCCACCCGCGCCGGAGCCGAGCGCACCCGAGGAAAACCTGCCCTTCATGAGCCAGTTGCCCGAGCCCCAGCGCGGCGAGCTGCCGAAGGTCACCTTTGGCGGCTATATGTACTCGAAAAACCCCGCTGACCGGCTGCTACTGATCGACAAGGTGCTGCGCCACGAAGGCGAGGAGGTCGCCCCCGGCCTGATCCTCGAGCAGCTCTTGCCCAAAGCGGCGGTGATGAACTATCGCGGCACGCGATATCGGGTTGCCTATTAGCGTTATAAAGACAAATATCTTGACCATCACTTTGAAAGGAGCAGGCATGCACAAGGTCCTCGGCGTCGTCGGCTGGTCGGGCAGCGGCAAGACGGTGCTGCTTGAATACCTGGTGGCGCATCTGGCGGCCGACGGGCTGCGCGTAAACGTCATCAAGCACAGCCATCACGACATCATGCTTGAGCCCCCGCACAAGGACAGCGCACGCCTGCGCATGGCCGGCGCGGCCGAAGTCATGATTGCCTCGCCATTTCGCGTGGCGGTGATCCGCGAACTGCGCGGCGCGCCCGAGCCTTCGCTTGGCGAGCAGCTGGCGCGCCTGACGCCGGCCGACCTGACGCTGGTCGAAGGCTATAAATGGGAGAGCGTGCCCAAGATCGAGGTGCATCGCCCTTCGCTGGGGCAGCCGGCGTTGTATGCGAACGACGCCCATATTGTCGCCGTCGCCGCCGACGTGGCCCGACCCGACGGCGTCAAAGCTGACGTCGCCTGGCTCGACCTGAACGCGCCTGCCACCGTGCTGGCATGGGTGCGTCAGCATCTATCTGAAAATAATCCTCAAGTTTTTGAAAATCGCGCCGTCAATCAAAGATAGGCCGATCTACGGAGGAAGTCATGGATGTCGCTTCATTAGCAAACCTTTCCAGCAGCGTTGCGGAAACCGGTGTCAAGCAGGAGGTCGGGCTGGCCGTGCTCAAGCGTGCCCAGCAAATTCAAGCCTCCACCGCGGCCCAGCTGATCAACTCCGTATCGTCGCCGCCGACGCTGCAAAACCTGCCTGCCCACCTCGGCAACACGATTAACACGAGCGCCTGACTGTTTTTTTTGGCCGCGGCTTGTCAACACAACGCGGAGGGGCCGCGTTATTGTCGATAGCCGCTCGCCCACCATATAGGCGTTACGCTGAGCCCGGCTACCTCCCGCAGTGGAGGAGCCGGGCTTTTTTCGTTGAAGTGAAAGCAAACGTAAAAGTGTAGTATGGTAACTCTCGTGCTGCCACAATGGACTACATCATGGAAACAGCGAAATTCAATCAAAACCAACAATGGGGACAATCCAATGAATAAGCGTCAAGTTGTCATTGCCACCGCGCTCGCAGGTGTCTGCGTGCTGACCGTCGCGGTCGCCGATGCCAAGCCGAACATGGCCAAAAAGAGCTCGCAGGAAAAATGCTACGGCGTTGCCAAAGCTGGCCAGAATGATTGCTCCAGCGCCGACGGCTCGCACAGCTGCGCCGGCCAGGCCACGGTCGACAAGGACAAGAACGAGTGGAAGCATGTGGCCAAGGGCACCTGCGTGAAGGTTGGCGGGACCCTGGCCGTCGAAACAAGCAAGTAATACCGCGGCGCCGACAGCGTGACGTCATCGATGCGCGCCGCCACGGCGCCACCGCGCGTTGGCGTGGGTTTGCGCGCGCCGCACTATCGCCAGTTCCTGGAGCAACGGCCCAAGGTCGACTGGCTCGAAGTCCACACTGAAAATTTTCTCGATCGCGCGGGCTGGGAGTGGCACGTGCTGCGCCAACTGCGGCGCGACTATCCATTCAGCCTGCACGGGGTGGGCCTAGGCCTGGGCTCGGCGCGCGGCTTTTCACTCTCTCACCTCGAGCGCGTGCGCGCGCTGGTCGAGCAGGTCGAACCGATGCTGGTCTCCGAACACCTGTGCTGGGGCGCGGTGCAGGCACGCCAGTTGAACGACCTGCTGCCGCTGGCGCTGGACCAGGCCACGCTGGCGCTGCTGTGCGAACGCGTGGGCCAGGTGCAAGATTGCCTGGGCCGCCCCATCCTGCTGGAGAACGTCTCGACCTACGTGCGGTTTCATGCCGATGCGATGAGCGAGACCGAATTCATGGCCGCGCTGGCGCAGCGTACCGGGTGCGGCTTGCTGCTGGATGTGAACAACCTGTACGTCAACCAGTGCAATCATGGCGAGGATGCCATGGCCGCCCTGGGGGCGCTTGCGCCGGGGACGGTGGGCGAAATGCACCTGGCCGGGCACCTGGTGACGCCGGCGGCGGTGATCGACCATCATGGCGCGCAGGTGGCGCCGCAGGTGTGGGAGCTGTACCGGGCGGCCGTGGCGCGGTTCGGGGCGGCGCCCACTCTCATCGAGTGGGATACCGATGTCCCGGCGCTGGAAGTGCTGCTGGCCGAAGCGGAAAAGGCGCGCGTGATCGCGGCTGGTCAAGCCATAGGACAAGACGTGGCACAACACACTGCGCACCCGACCATCCGGTGGAAGTGTGCCGGACTCGGCGAGTCTCCGGCTGTTTCGCCCCACAGTGTGCAAGAGGCGTTTGCGCGAGCGCTTACCGACGTGGACAGCGAGGGCGAACTCCTCGTGCACCTCAAATCCGGTAACCCTTCCGAGCGCCTGGGCCTGTACCGGGGCAACCTGACCGCCACCTGGAACAAGGTGCTCGGCGCGGCATTTCCCATTGTGCGCGCACTGGTCGGCGACGACTTCTTCACTGCCCTCGCGCGCGCCTACGGTCTGGCTCACCCGTCCGACAACGCCGACCTGCATCACTTCGGCGCCAGCTTCGCCGATTTTTTGGCCCTCTTCGAACACGTCGCCGACTATCCCTATCTACCCGACATGGCGCGCTTTGAATGGTTGCTACACCGCGCCCACTACGCGCCAGACGGCGCCGCGCTGAGCGCTGCAGCGCTGTCGGCCCTGTCGCCGCAAGAGTTTGAAGATGCCCGCTTCGCGCTGCATCCCGCCTGTGCCCTGTTCGCGTCAAGCTGGGCCATCGCGCAACTGTGGCAAGCGCACCAGGCCGATAGCGGCGCCGTCTTTCCGCAAGCGATGGCAACGCCGTGCACCGCAGCGATCGTTCGCCCCGCATGGAAAACCACCGCAGTCGCGCTCACCGCCGCCAGCCACGCAGCGCTGCTGGCGCTGGCCAGCGGCAGGACAATGGGAGAAGCGCTCGACGCCGCCTTCGACCTCGACGATGCTTTTGACCTTGCGGCAAACCTGAACGTGTGGCTGGAAGAGGGAATGCTGGCGGCACCGGCATGACAGCCGGTGCGCCTGCGGGAATTACGTGAGGAAGGCGCGCATGATGCGCGCTTCGCCGCTATGTTCGGCGTGCAGGTGGCTGGCGGCATGGGTCGCTTCGATCATGCGGCCCAGCTTGGCGTCTTCGAAACGGGCCAGCTCTTCGGTGGCCGCATTTAAGGCAAGCGCGAGTTTGGCGCGCGCGCTTTGGTACAGAACGCTGGTGTACTGGTCTGTATTTTTAAGCAATTCCTCCGCATTTTCGATTACGAGGCGCAAGTCGCCGATCAGGCGTTCCTGCGTTTGGGGGTTTTGTTCCGGGCTGTCCATGGCGGCCACCTTCAACCGGTTGGTAACGTCTTATAATATAAGCAAGCAAGAACTTCCGTGTTTGTCAGGGCGCAAACAGTGACAAGCCGCTGCCGCCGTCACGCTGCCGGCGTATTTCATATTCCCCAAACGCCCAGTTAATGAACCTCGTTCACGCTGATCCGCACGTCCCCCACCAGCACCACTTGGCCGGCGCGAATCTTGGCAGTCTTGCGCAATTCCTTCTTGCCGTCGACCTTGACGACGCCGCTGGCGACCATGTTCTTGCCGGCGCCGCCGCTGTCGCACAGCCCTGAGAGCTTGAGCAACTGATTGAGTTCAACGAATTCGCCCGCAAGGTCGAAAGTGAGATTTTGCATTTAATTCCTGGATATCTTGTTAAGTCGCCCGATTGCGCAGGTTACAGGAGAACCTGGAACCTGGCGTCGGCACGCGGGTAGCACTTGCCGGCCATGGGTGCCAGCTCGCGCGAAAAGTCGACCGCGCCAACCACCATATTCTTGTTCGTAAACACCAGCAGCGTGACGCCGTCATCTTTCTTGACGTTGGAATGCGCGTCTGAATTCCATGCGAAACCGAGCAGGGCGCTCGTCGCCTTGGCATCCGAATAGGGACCCAGGATGCACACGCGCGTCCACGCAAACGGAATCGATTTCGGCAAGTCGATCACCTTGTTGCCGGAGGCGGCAAAGTCGCGCCTGATGGCCGCTTCAAGGTCATGCTTGCGCGCGAACCAGAGGTACGCCGCCAGCAGCGCTGCCAGCACCAGCAGCCAACTCCAGCGTGCCAGCGACGCTGGCCTGCTTGCCGCGCGCGTCACAGGCCGGGGCGCGTCATCGCGATCGGCACGATCCATTCATGGAACTGTTGCTCGGTCACGAACCCCAACGCCAGCGCCGCCTGCTTGAGCGTGCTGCCTTCGTGCTGCGCCTTTTTGGCAATCTGCGCCGCCTTGTCGTAGCCGATATGCGGCGCGAGCGCGGTCACCAGCATCAGCGAGCGCTCCATCAGTTCGCCGATGCGTTCGCGGTTCGGTTCGATGCCGTGCGCGCAGTGCACGTCGAACGAGCGCATGCCGTCGGCCAGCAGGCGCGCGCTTTGCAGAAAATTATGCGCGATCATCGGCTTGAAAACGTTGAGTTCAAAATTGCCCGAAGCGGCGCCGATGGTCAGCGCGACATCATTGCCGAACACCTGGCAGCACAGCATCGTCATCGCTTCGCACTGGGTCGGGTTGACCTTGCCCGGCATGATGGAGCTGCCCGGCTCGTTTTCGGGGATGGTGATTTCGCCCAGGCCGGAGCGGGGACCGGACGCCATCCAGCGCACGTCGTTGGCGATTTTCATCAAGGCCGTGGCCAGCGTTTTAAAGGCGCCGTGCGCGCCCACCAGCGCGTCGTGGCCGGCCAGCGCCGCAAATTTGTTGGGCGCCGACTTGAACGACAGCCCCGTGCGCGAGCCCAGTTCGGCGGCGATGCGGTTGGCAAAGTCGGGATGGGCATTCAAGCCCGTGCCGACCGCCGTGCCGCCGGCGGCCAATTGCAGCAGGCCGGGCAGGGCGTGCTTGAGCGCGTGCTCGGAATACTCGAGCTGCGCCACATAGCCCGAAAACTCTTGCCCCAGCGTGAGCGGGGTGGCGTCCTGCAAATGGGTGCGCCCAATCTTGACAATGTCCATAAATTCGCGCGACTTGATCATCAAAGTGCCGCGCAGCTTGGCCAGCGCCGGCAGCACCGCGTGCGTGACGGCGGCGGCGGCGGCCACGTGCATCGCAGTCGGGAACATGTCGTTCGAGGACTGGCCCATGTTGACATGGTCGTTCGGATGGAGCAGGCGCGCTTCGCCGCGCTGGCCGCCGAGCAATTCGGAGGCGCGGTTGGCCAGCACTTCATTCATGTTCATGTTGCTTTGGGTGCCGGAACCGGTCTGCCAAACCACCAGCGGAAATTCGTCGGGATGGGCGCCGCCCAGCACTTCATCGGCCGCGCGCATGATGGCGTCGGCCTTGTCGGCCGGCAGCAGGCCGAGCGAGCGGTTGACGGCGGCCGCGGCGCGCTTGACCTGGGCCAGGGCAGCCACCAGTTCGGGCGCCATGCGCTCGGTCGAAATGGCGAAATGCAGCAGCGAGCGCTGGGTCTGCGCGCCCCACAAGTGCGCGGCGGGCACGTCGATGGGGCCGAAACTGTCCTTTTCGCTTCTCGTTTCCATAGCGGCATCCTGTTTTGTGTGGTGTTTGGATTAACGAGTTTACTCCAAAGGTCACCAGACAGTCAGATGCCGGCATCCGGCCACAGTCGTACCTGTGGGGCCGGAACCAGCCTATTGCCTCTGCTGGAGCGGTTCGACGAGCCGGCGCATCGATCCCATCCTTTTATTCCGTGAAGCTCGTGATGCGCACACCGGCGTCCTTAGCAAAACCGGTCCATCTGGCAGCTTCAGCCGCATCGCGCGGCACGCCCTGTCCCACCGAATACATGTAGCCGATGCGTTCCTGGGCCACGCCGTTGCCCGCTTCAGCAGCTTTCAGGTACCAGGCCGCCGCCTTGATAAAATCGCGTTCGCAGCCACGGCCGGTGCGCAGCATGGAGGCCACATTCACTTGCGCCGGGACGTTGCCGGCCTCGGCCGCCTTCAAAGCCCACTTGAACGCCATTTTGGGGTCTTTGGCAACGCCATTGCCCGAGTCGTACAGGACGGCCAAGTTGGCCATGGATGCAGCGTCTCCCTTCTCGGCAGCCGCTTTGAAAAGCTTTGCCGCCGCTACAGGTTCCTTCGGCCCGCCTTCGCCTTGTAAATGCATTACTGCAAGATTGAACTGCGCCTTGCCCTCATTCTGATCGGCCGCTTTCTGGTACCAGATGCGGGCCATCGCCAGGTCCTCGGTTACACCGGCTCCTTTTTCGTAAAGCACGCCCAGGTTGAACTGCGCCACGGGATCGTTTGCTTCAGCGGCCTTGTGCGTCACTGCGAATGTTTTCGCTTGCGCATCCATGGCGCTTTTCAGTGCGGTCGAGGCATCCGCATGAACAACGGGCGCAACGAGAACACTGAATGCAACAGCGACTGTGGAGCAAAATTGCTTGAACATGGTGCCTCCTGGGTTTAGTTAATAGCCGGAAAGTTTATTTTATCTCTGCAATTTTTGTTGTCTACAAATAATTTGAACATGGTCATGTTCTGTTGTTTTCCGGCATTGCTGCGCTGTAGGACGGGATTCATTTCCATAGCGGCATCCTATTTAGTTCGGCTTTCGGATTAAAGTGTTCATCCCAATGCGCGTTAATGTAGGTAAGGCTACAAATTTTGATGGCCGCAACTGAAACGACTGACTTGATTCCTATGCACCCGCTCCGATTCGCCCACGCCCTCCGCCTGTGCGGCGCCCTTGTTTTCAGCGGCATGCTGGCCTGCGCCCAGGCCGCCGAACTGGGCGAACCGGTGGTGCGCTCGCACCTGGGCCAGCCCTTGATCGCCGACGTCGAACTGAGCGCGCTGGCGGAACCCGGTACGCCGGTCTCCGTGCGCCTTTCCAGCGCCGACGTCTACAAGGGCGCCAACATCGCCATGCATCCGGTCCTGGGCAGCCTGAACCTGTCGGTGATGCGGCGCGATGGCCGCCAGTTCCTGCATGTCACGTCGGTCAAGCCGGTCGACTCCGACGCCGTGCACCTGTTCCTGGATTTGGTTGATGGGAACCGGCGCAACGTACGCGCGGTGACCTTGTGGATCACGCCCGATCCCGCGCCCGCGCCCGCGCCACGGCCGGCGGCGGTGCCGCTTTCAACCCCGACCCCGCTGGCCGTCGCTGCCGTCGCCGAACCTGCGCGCGCCGCGCCAGCCGCGCCAGCCCGCATTGCGCCGCCCCAGCCTGCGCCGCAGGTTGAGCGATCGCGCCCGGCACGCGTGATCAAGGTCCCGTCGTCCGACGCCGCCTGTCCCCAGCCGCAGTTTTCGCAAGAACAGATCAAGAGCTGCGCCTCGATCGACGCCAACAACGCGCTGCTCAGCGCGCAGATTGTGGAGCTCGAAGACAAGGTCAAGCAGCTGCAAGTGGCGATGGAAGGCAAGCATGCCGCGCCGGACGCCACGCTCCACAAGGCTGAACCAGCGCCGCCGCCAGCGCCGGCGCTGGCCAAGCCAGTGGTCAAACCTGCCGCCGGTTTTCCGTGGCTGCTGGTGATCGGCATCGTACTGGCCTTGCTGGCGATCGGCGGTGCTGTCTGGTTCATGCTCAGCCGCCGCAAAGGCAAGACGGTGGAGACGGCCGCGGCCGATTCAGTGGCCTGGTATGCGCGCCTGGCCAATCCCTTCCGGCGCAAGGCCACCGTGGCGGCCGTGGTGGCGGAAGCGCCGGCAGAAGCTTGAAACGGTGTTTGAAAAATAAATATTGCTTTTTTGAGGTCGCGCGCACGAACTCGTCTACACAACTTGACATTGTGCGTTATACTCTTTTCCGTTGTCACCCAGTGGCGGCAAAAAACGGAACACGGACCTGGCGCAGCCACCAACGATAGTGTGGCGCGATCAGCAGGTAATCGTTGAAGAAACGCCTGTTCTGGAAGCTGTCCGCGAGCCTACTGTGCGCAAGCGGACGCCGGATGCAACCGGCAAGAGGCGACGCCAGCAGATAGCTGGTGATCGCTCTCCCCAATTCCCCCTCCCGCAGCGAGTTTGGTGCCAAAAGGTTATACTTGTCCGTGATTTCATTACGGAAAGCAAGCAAAATGACACTCGCGGTACAAACACAATACGATGCATTCAAAGAGCGCGGACTGAAGCTCGATATGTCGCGCGGCAAACCCGCGCCCGAACAACTGGACCTGTCCAATGCACTGATGGCGCCCCTGCACAGCTTTACGGCGCTGGACGGTACCGACTGCCGCAATTATGGTCTGGGCGTCGGCCTGCCGGAAGCGCGCGCGCTGTTTGGCCAGTTGCTCGGCGTGCCGGCGGCGCAGGTGATTGTCGACAGCAGCGCCAGCCTGTCGCTGATGCACGACGTAATCGTCTACGCATTGCTCAACGGTGCGCCGGGCGGCCAGCCTTGGGTGGGCCAGCAAGTCAGTTTCCTGTGCCCGGTGCCAGGTTACGACCGCCACTTCTCGATCTGCGAAGCGCGCGGCATCAAGATGATCAATATCCCGCTGGGCGACGACGGCCCGGACATGGACCTGGTCGAGCGCCTGGTTGCCGCCGACGCCAGCATCAAGGGCATGTGGTGCGTGCCGAAGTACAGCAATCCGTCCGGCACCGTGTATTCGGACGCGGTCGTTGCACGCCTGGCCGCGATGAAGACGGCTGCGCCGGACTTCCGGATCATGTGGGATGACGCGTACCGTTTCCATCACCTGACCGAAGAGAGCATCGTCATCGCCGACATTCTTGACGCGTGCGCTAAGGCCGGCAATGCTGAGCGCGCCATCGTCTTTGCGTCCACTTCGAAGGTGAGCTGGGCCGGTTCCGGCATTGCCGCGCTGGCGGCTTCCCCTGCGAACATCGCCTGGTGGACCAAGCATGCGGGCATTCGCAGCATCGGCCCGGACAAGATCAACCAGCTGCGCCATGTCGCTTTCCTGAAGGATGCGGCAACCGTCGATGCGCTGATGGCCGCGCACCGCGCGCTGCTCAAGCCGAAGTTCGATGCGGTGCTCGCGCAGTTCGAGGCGCATCTGGGCGCGGTTGACGGCGTGTCGTGGACGGTGCCCAAGGGCGGCTATTTCATTGATCTGGTGACGCCAAAGGGCGCTGCCAAGCGCACCATCGCGCTGGCCAAAGAGGCGGGAATTACGCTCACGCCAGCCGGTGCGGCTTATCCGTATGGGGTGGATCCGGAAGACAGCCATATCCGGATTGCCCCGAGTTTTCCGTCGTTGGCGGAGATCGGGCAGGCGGCCGAGGGGATTGCGCTGGCGTTGAAGCTGGCGGTTGCACAGTAAAACAAAAGCGCCTGCGGGCGCTTTTTTTGTATGCCAACGCATTGTGCTCGCGTCGGCGGCCGTTGCACAGCAGGCCGAAAACCGTACCCACATCGTCCTCGCGCACGCGGGTGTTGCAGAAGGAGTAGGTCGGAAAAGCGAAGGCCTGGGCGGCCCCTTTTGCAACAGCCGCGTGCGCGAGGACGATTTTTTTATACTCCCGGGCCAATCTATAAGTGAGCGCCTGCGCGAGCGCGATGTGCCATAAAAAAAGCCGCTCAGCTTGCGCGGAACGGCTTTCTTAAATTTGGTCAAACTCAGTGCGTCGCGCGCACCACGTCGGACAGTTGCCACGGCTGCGTCACATCCCGGATCGCCCGGTCGTTCGCCATGATCATCTTGAGCAAATCAATCTTGCGCATCCGCGCCGCGCCTTCGAGTGCCGGTACGCCGCCGATCGTTTGCACCGACTGCAAGGCGCATTGCGTTTCCATCCGCGACAAGCCGTCAAAATCGCCCGCCTGCGCCGCGCCGGCCATCTTGCTGGTCAATCCGGCAATATTTTCGTACATCGAGAGAACGTCGTTCGGGGTCATGATGCTCACCTTGCCAGGATATGTAAAAGGATTGCCGCTTGTCCTTTTTTGTATCGGCACGGCAAATGCAAACTTGAGGGTATTTTGAAAATAAATTCAAAAAACCCCAAAACCTTGTCTAATGAATCATCTCTTCCAGCCCTGCGGACAGGTCCGCCAGCCCCGGCATGTCGTCCAGCAGCTCTTGCGGACCGAGTCCCAGGGCGGCCGCCACGGCGACCGGCACGCTCGCCGCGCGCTGCGCAGCGTCCAGCTTGAGCTCATCGGCGGCCGCGCGCCATACCGCCAGATGCACCACCGCCGCCATCCGGCTCAAGGGCGCACCCGCCAGCGGCTGCGGGAAGCCGCGCATTGTATCCGGGAACACATCGGGGAACTTCCAGCGCAGCGCCAGTTCGGCGCCGACCTCGCTGTAGTCGTAGCCAAAGGCGGCATGCTCCGCCGCCAGGCGGGCGGGTTGAAAGCAGTCCACGGCCTTGTCGAGCTCCTGCGCCTCGGCCGGCAAGCCGGTGTGCATGACCAACTGGCCGATCGCGTGCATCATTCCGATCGTAAAGGCCAGGTCGGTATTCAAGCCCACTTTCCTGGCGATCCACTTGGCGGCCACCGCCGTGTTCATGCTGTAGCGCCAAAAACGCTTCAAGTCCAGGCCGGGCACGGTCTTGAAGCCGCCCACCAGGCCGCTGCTGATAACGAGCGTCCTGACCGTCACAAAGCCGAGCATGCGGATCGCATCTTCAACGTTGCCGATGCGGCGCGAGACATGGTAATACGCCGAATTGGCCAGCCGCAGCAGCTTGGCCGACAGCACCGGGTCGAGCGAGAGCGTGCGGGCGATGTCGTCGACCGACACCTCGGCTTTTTCAAAGCTGCTGATCAATTCTTCGACCACCCTGGGGGCGGTGGGGAGGGCGTTCGGGTTTTGCAGCAAGGCTTCCAACGTCATGACGCTCTCCTGGTTTATGCATGCTGGGCAAGGCGCTTCGGATGACTATATAGCGAATATCCTGCGCGCGCCAGTTCGGCCATGCGCGCTTTTCTGCAGCGCGGCGCCTTATTTTGCAGTTCGTCGCATTTAACGAGCACGCTTGGTGCGCTTTCGATAAAGTGCAGCCTGGGCCCTTACATCAAACGAGAAAAGAATGAACCTACCGTTAGCTTGCCGCTTTGCCGCCACCGCCGCTCTTTCCATCGCCACCCTTGCCGCCCACGCGGAAGCGCCGTTTTTGTTCGCGGCCACCCCGGGCAAACTGCCCAAGGATGTGATCCCGATACAGTACGCCGCGCACCTGGTGCCGAACATGGCGACTAATACCTTCCTGGGCTCCGAAAGCATCGAGATCGACGTGCTCAAGAGCACCTCGACCATCATGCTCAATGTGGCCAATATCGACATCGATGCGGCCAGCCTGTCGGGCAAGGGCATCGGCGAACTGAAGCTGGCCGGGCAAGTGAGCAAGGAGCAGGAAACGCTCACCTTCAAGCTGGCCACGCCGCTCGCGCCGGGGCGCTACCAGCTGGCGCTCAAATTTCATGGGGCGATTAACCGCGAAGCGCGCGGCCTGTTCCAGCTGAAATACAAGGTGGGCGCCAAGGAAAAATCCATGCTCGCCACGAACATGGAGCCGACCGATACGCGCCGCCTTCTCCCAAGCTGGGACGAGCCATCGTTTCGGGCCAACTTCAAGCTGACGGTCGACTTGCCGGCCAACTTCAAGGCTTACTCCAACACCCCGGTCGAAAGGCAGGAAAAGATCGACGGCGGCCTGCAGCGTTTCGCCTTTGGCGCCACGCCCAAAATGCCGAGCTACCTGCTGGTGCTGGTGGCCGGCGAACTGGAACGCTCAAGCGTCAAGCAGGGCGCGGTCGAGATCGGCGTTGTGACCACCGAAGGCAAGCAAGCGTCCGGCGCCTATGCGCTGGGGGTGACCAAGGATATCCTCAATTATTACAACGGCTATTTTGGCCAGCCCTATCCGCTGCCCAAGCTCGACCAGATTGCCATCCCGGGCGGCTTTAACGGCGCCATGGAAAACTGGGGCGGCATCGTCTACAACGAATCGGCGCTGCTGTACGACCCCAAGACCAGCCCTGACAGCACACGCCAGCGCTCGTTCGGCATCAACGCGCATGAAGTGGCGCACCAGTGGTTCGGCAACCTCGTTACCATGGCCTGGTGGGACAATCTGTGGCTCAACGAAGGCTTCGCTTCGTGGATGGCGACCAAGGCCACCGACCATTTTCACCCTGAATGGCGGGCGCCGCTGAACGTGCAGGCCAACGGCGAATACGTGCTCAACCAGGATGCACGCAAGACCACGCACCCGATCCAGACCCCGGTCGAGACCGAAGAGCAGGCCGCCTCCGCCTTTGACGGCATCACCTACGGCAAAGGCCAGGCCTTTTTGCGCATGCTCGAAGCCTACCTGGGCGAGGAACCCTTCCGCAAGGGCATCCGCGCCTACATGGCGCAGCACCAGTACAGCAACACCACCAGCGCCAACCTTTGGAGCGCGCTTGAAAAGGCGTCCGGCAAACCGGTCGAAAAGCTCGCCTCCGACTGGACCACGATGCCCGGCTTTCCGCTGGTGTCGGTGGAGCAGGCGTGCGAGAACGGCAAGCGCCGCGTCACGCTCAGCCAGCAGCAGTACCGGCTGGACGAGCCGGCGCTTGAAAAGCGTCTGTGGAATATCCCGGTGCAGGTCGGTACCGTCAACGGCAAGGCGTCGTACACCTTGCTCTCCGGCCCGTCCGTCACCGTCACGCAGCCGAACTGCGACGGCGCGCTGGTGATCGACCCGGCTAGCGTTGGGTACTTTCGCATCAAATACGACGCTGTTACCTTCGAAGCGCTGGCGCAGCAGGCGCCCAAGCTGGCCGACACCACGCGCCTGAAGCTCTTGAACGACACCTGGAGCCTGGCGCAGGGCGGCACCATCCCGCTGTCCGGCTACTTCAAGCTGCTCGACAAATACGTCGACGAGCCGCGTTTTGCGGTGTGGGGTTCGATCATGGAGAGCCTGGCCACGCTCGACGAATTGGCCAAGAACGAGCCGGAGCAAGCAGCGATTCGGCGCCTGGTGATCGCGCTGGCCAGCCCGCGCATGAACAAGCTTGGCTGGACCGTCAAGGCGGCCGATACGGCCGAAGAGCGCCAGCTGCGTTCACTGTTGGCCAGCGCACTGGCGCGCTCGGGCGATGCCGGCGCCATCGCGCAGGCCAACAGCGGCCTGCAGAACTACCTCAAGAACCCGGCCAGCGTCGACGTCTCGATGCTCGACTTTGTGGTTGCCACGGCGGGGCGCTATGCCGACCAAAAAACGTACGAACAGATGGTCGAGCGCACGCTGCAAACCCAGAACACCGAAGAACGCGGCCGCTTCGGCCGTTCGCTGCTGATGGCGCAAGACAGCGCGCTTGCCGCCCGTTCGCTGAAACTGGCCCTGTCGGATGCGCTGCCGGCGGCCATGACGAGCGGCGTGGTGCCGCTGGTGTCGTACGCCGGCCACAGCGACCTGGCCTGGACGTTTGCGCTGGCCAACCGCGAGGTGCTGCTCAAGGACCAGGAAGCGGGCGGCAAGAACCGCCTGTTCCCTGGCATCGTGGCCGGGTCCACCAAGGCGCTCGACGCCGACATGATGGAAGCCTACGTCAAGCAGACTTTCGGGGCCGATGCGCAGGTCGAGGCGGCGCGCGTGGGTAATGCGATTCGCACCCGCGTCAAGCAAAAGCAAGCCTTGCTGCCCCAGGTGCGTTCTGCACTAAAATAAAAGCCATCACTTCAACCAGAAGGGGACCTTACATGAACACCAGCTGGACACCTTTGAAACGCGCCGTCGCACTGGCCCTGTGTGGCGCGTCTATGGCTATCGCGCCGGCCCATGGCGCAGGCCAGACGCCGGCGCCGGCCAAGGCCGCCACGGCCTTGCCGCAAGTGCTGCCGGGCGACGATTTTTTCACTTACGCCAATGGCGACTGGCTCGCCAGGACCGAGATTCCGGCCGACCGCAGCAGCTGGGGCGCATTTGCCGAGATGGCCGAAACGACCAATGCGCGCATCGTCAAGCTGATCGAAGCGGCGCTCGCCGACAAGGCCCTGGGCGGCGAACCGCGCAAGGTGGCCGACTACTACGCCGCCTTCATGGATGAAGCGGGGATCGAGGCGAAGGGTGTCGTGCCGCTCAAACCGGTGCTGGCCAGGATCGACGCCATCAAGGACCGGGCGGCGCTCACGCGCGCGCTGGGCGCGTCATTGCGCGCCGACGTCGATCCGCTGAACTCGACCAACTTCCAGACCGAAAACCTGTTCGGGTTGTGGGTCACGCAAGGCTTGTCGGACCCGGATCACAACACGCCCTACCTGCTGCAGGGCGGCCTGGGCATGCCCGACCGCGCTTACTACCTGACCGACAGCGCGCGCATGGCCGAGCTGCGCACCAAGTACCAGCAGCACATCGCCGCCATGTTCAAACTGGCCGGCTACGGCGACACCGATGCGCGCGCCGCGCGCGTGATGGCGCTGGAAACGCGCATTGCGCAGTCGCACGCCACGCGCGAAGATTCGGCCGACGTTTTAATGGCGAACAACACCTGGAGCGCGCAGGACTTTGCGGCCAAGGCGCCGGGCATGGACTGGCGCGCGTTTTTCAAGGCGGCGCGCCTGGGGGGAGCAGGGCGCTTCATCGTCTGGCACCCGGGTGCGGTGACGGGCATTGCAAAGCTGGTGGGCAGCACCGACGTCGCCACCTGGAAGGACTTTTTGGCCTTCCACCAGGTGAACCACTTTGCCGCCACGCTGCCCAAAGCGTTCGGCGACCAGAAGTTCGAGTTTGCCGGCAAGACGCTGCAAGGCACGCCGCAGCAGTCGCTGCGCTGGAAGCGCGCGCTGGCGGCCACCAACGGCGCCATGGATGACGCGGTCGGCAAGATGTACGTCGAGCGCTATTTCCCGGCCGAGAACAAGGTGCGCCTCAAGCAAATGGTCAGCAACATCATCGCCGCCTTCGGCAAGCGCATCGACACGCTGACCTGGATGGCGCCGGCCACGCGCGCCCAGGCGCAGGAAAAGCTCAAGACCATGTACGTGGGCGTGGGCTACCCCGACCGCTGGACCTCGTACGCCGGCCTGAAGGTCGTGCCGGGCGATGCGCTGGGCAACGCCATGCGCGCCGAGCAGTACCACTACGCGCAGCAGGTGGCAAAGCTCAAGCAAAAGGTCGACAAGACCGCGTGGGCAATGCCGCCGCAACTGGTCAACGCGGTCAACCTGCCGCTGCAAAACGCGATGAACTTCCCCGCTGCGATCCTGCAAAAGCCGTTCTTTGACGCGGCGGCGTCCGACGGCACCAATTACGGCGCCATCGGTTCGATCATCGGCCACGAAATCAGCCACAGCTTCGACGACCAGGGCGCGCAGTTCGACGCGCAGGGCCGCCTGCGCGACTGGTGGACCAAGGACGACATGGCGTACTTCAAACAGGCGTCCGAAAAACTGGTCCAGCAGTACAACGGCTACAAGCCGTTTCCCGATTTGGCCGTCAATGGCCAGCTGACGCTGAGCGAAAACCTGGCCGACCTGGCCGGCGTGGCCGCTTCCTACGACGCTTACAAGGCCACGTTTGCGGGCAAGGCTGCACCAAGCGACGCCGACCGGCAGTTCTTCATGGGCTACGCGAGCGCATGGCAGACCAAGATCCGCGAGCCGGCCCTGCGCCAGCGCGTGCTGACCGACGGCCACGCTCCGGCGCAGTACCGCACCGCCATCGTGCGCAACCTGGAGCCGTGGTACCAGGCCTTTAACGTCCAGCCCGGGCAGGCGCTGTATTTACCGCCTGACCAGCGCGTACGGGTGTGGTAATCTGATTTCTCGAAAGGCGCGCCGTCCCTGCATGGCGGCGCGCGCCACTGCGAGGGGCACCATGCACACCACGATGTTACGTAAGGGCGGCTCTGTGCTGGCCCTGGGGCTTCGGCTCGGACTCGGGCTGGGGCTGGGCGCAGCAGCCTTTGACTGCTCCGGACAGAGCATGCTCGCCGCGCCGGCCACGGTGCTGCCGGGCGACGATTTTTTCACGCACGCCAACAGCGCATGGCTGGCCAGGACCGAGATCCCGGCCGACCGCAGCAGCTGGAGCGCTTTCTCGGCGCTGGGCGAGAGCACCGATGACCGCATCGTGGCGCTGATCGCCGCGCTGGCCGCCGACAAGTCGGCCAAGGGCGACGCGCGCAAGGTTGCAGATTACTACACCGCGTTCATGGATGAAGCCCTGATCGAGGCGAAGGGCGCTTCGCCCCTGTGGCCGGCGCTGGCCCGGATCTCGTCCATCGGCGACAAGCGCGCCCTGGCGCGCGCGCTGGGCGCGTCGCTGCGAGCGGACGTCGACCCGCTCAACAGCACCGACTTCGAGACCGCCAACCTGTTCGGCCTGTGGGTGGCGCAGGGCCTGGCCGACCCGGCGCGCAACATGCCCTACCTGCTGCAGGGCGGCCTGGGCCTGCCCGACCGCGCCTACTACCTGACCGACAGCGCGCCCATGGCCGCTTTGCGCGCCGCATACCAGCAGCACATCGCAGCCATGTTCAAGCTGGCCGGTTTTGCCGAGGGCGCGTCGCGCGCAGCGCGCGTGATGGCACTGGAGACGCGGATCGCGCAGTCGCACGCCTCGCGCGAGGATTCGGCCGACATCGTCAAGGCCAACAACAGCTGGACCCAGGCCGACTTTGCCGCACGCGCCCCGGGCATGGACTGGCCGGCGTTTTTCGGCGGCGCCATGCTTGAGCAGGCCGGCGTGTTCACGGTGTGGCATCCGGCTGCCGTAACCGGCGCCGCCGCGCTGGTGGCCAGCGAGGAGCTGGCCACGTGGAAGGATTACCTTGCCTTCCATCAGATCAATGCGCAGGCTGACGTCTTGCCCAAGGCTTTCGGCGCGCAGCACTTTGCCTTTTATGGCACCGTTCTGGCGGGCACGCCGCAACAGGGGACGCGCAGCAAGCGCGCACTGGCCGCCGCCAACGGCGCGCTTGATGAAGCGGTGGGGCGCCTGTATGTGGAGCGCTACTTCGCGCCCGAGAACAAGCTGCGCCTTGGGCAGATGGTGGCCAATATCGTCGCCGCTTTCAGCCGCCGCATCGAGAAGCTTGACTGGATGGCGCCGGCCACGCGCGCGCAGGCGCAGGAAAAACTCAAGACCATGCAGGTGGGGATCGGCTACCCGGACCGCTGGGCCTCGTACGAGGGCCTGGCGGTGCTGCCGGACGACGCCTATGGCAATGCGCAGCGCGCTTCGCAGTTCCATTATGCGCAGCAGCTGGCCCGGCTGGGGCAGGCGGTTGCGCGCGGCGCGTGGGCCATGGCGCCGCACGAAGTAAACGCGGTCAACCTGCCGCTGCAAAACGCGATGAACTTCCCGGCCGCAGTCTTGCAGCCGCCGTTTTTTGATCCGGGGGCGTCGGACGCTGCCAACTACGGCGCCATCGGTTCGACCATCGGCCACGAAATCAGCCACAGCTTTGACGACCAGGGGGCGCAGTTCGACGCCCAGGGCCGCCTGCGCGACTGGTGGACCAAGGAAGACAAGGCGCATTTCAAGCAGGCCGCCGACAAGCTGGTGGCGCAGTTCGACGCCTACCGACCCTTTCCCGATCTGGCCGTCAACGGCCGCCTGACGCTAAGTGAAAACCTGGCCGACCTGGCAGGGCTGGACGCCGCCTACGACGCCTTCGAAGCTTCGCTGGATGGCAAGGTCATGACGGCCCAGGCCGGGCGCGAGTTCTTCCTCGGCTACGCCACGTCGTCGCAATCGAAGGTGCGCGAAGCGGCCCTGCGCCAGCGCGTGCTGACCGATTCGCATGCGCCCGACAAGTACCGCACGGCGATCGTGCGCAATATGGATGCGTGGTACAAGGCCTTTGACGTGCAGCCGGGGCAGGCGCTGTACCTGACGCCGGCGGAGCGGGTGCGGGTATGGTGAACGACGCCGACGCCGACGCCGACGCCGACGCCGACGACATCGCGCAGCGCACGCTTGACTATTATGACCAGCACGCGCAGCAGTTCTTCTACGGGACGATCGACCATGACGTGAGCCAGAACATCGGCGCGCTGCTCGCAGCGATCGAGGCGGACGCTCCGTACACCATCCTTGACCTGGGCTGCGGTCCGGGGCGCGACCTGAAGACTTTCAGCGCCATGGGCCACCGCGCCATTGGCGTGGACGGTTCGAAGCAGTTTGCCGGCATGGCGGCGGCATTTAGCGGCTGCGAAGTGTGGCACCAGGATTTTGCGCACCTCGATCTGCCGGCGGCGATGTTCGACGGCGTGTTCGCCAATGCGGTGCTGTTTCATGTGCCGAGCCGGGTGCTGTCCAAGGTGCTGGACGACCTGTACGCGTGCCTGAAACCGGGCGGTGTACTGTTCAGTTCAAACCCGCGGGGGCAGAACGAAGAAGGCTGGAATGGGCAGCGCTACGGCAGTTATTACGACTACGAGACGTGGGAAAAATACCTGACGGCCGCCAAGTTTTTGCCGCTTCATCATTACTATCGCCCGCCGGGCTTGCCGCGCGAACAGCAACCGTGGCTGGCCAGTGTCTGGCGCAAGCCGGCATTGGGCGGCGGGTAAAATATGATACGTTCTTGAGCGGAGATTGCCCGGGCTGTATCACTTTTTGCAAAGACATTTTTATAGCTAAATATGTGCGGACACGAACAGACCGACTTTTTGCGCCACGGTATTCTGGCTTCACTGCATGTCCACCTGGGCATGCGCAATCCCAAGGAGCTCACCATGAACAAAGACCAAGTCAACGGCAAACTGCAAGATATCGGCGGCAAGATTCAGGAAGAGGCTGGCAAGATCGTCGGCAACAAGGAACAGCAGGTCAAAGGCTTGTCGAACCAGGTTGAAGGCAAGACCCAGGAAAAGTTGGGCGACCTGAAAGAAGCCGCCAAGGATGCGCTCAATTAATATCGAGTCAGCATAAAAAAATAGCCGCGCATGTCGCGGCTATTTTTTTGCCCGCAACCTCACCCGGGGTTAGTTCCCCCATTACGACACGAGCTCATCTTTTGCTAGATGAGCTCGTTTTGCATTGGCGTACCTCAAGCGGCGCGGTCCGTGAGAAACACATCGTTTATCGAGGATTTCTACTCTTTAACCCATCCATCCAGCACTTCGTCGTAACCCGAACCATATGGCCAACCCTGTCGTTACACTCTTGACACAACATCAATATTTTGGGATGCCGGTGATCCCACAACCTCCTACTTAACGGGGGAAAAATGAATCAAGATCAGGCAATTATGCGCGAACTTCAACGTCAGAACCGGCTGTTGCGCCAAGTGGTCACAGTCGGCGGCGCCATGTTGGCAGTTGGTATGCTGGCCGCTGCGACCAGTAGCTCCCCACGTGGCAAGTTCTCGGAAATTGATGTCGAGCGCATCAATATCGTCACGCCGGGAGGAAAAACAGACCTCGTTATTTCGAATCGCGAACGCATTCCCCAGCCCGTGATGGGAGGCAAGGAGATCAAACGCGATGGGCCGGCGCGCCCAGGCATTATTTTCTATAACGCCGCAGGCGACGAAAGTGGCGGGCTGATCTTTGATGGAAAACTTGATGCGGAAGGTCATCCGGTAGCAGGGATGCATTTCTCCATGGACCGGTTTGGCGGCGACCAGCAGCTCGCCCTTGGACACTATGAGCAAAATGGCAGCATGACGTCGGGGCTGAACATTTATGATCGCGGACTCGTGAAGGACTACGACCCCTTGTGGAAGTCGTACCAAGGTGCTGCGGAAGGGCCCGCCAAGGAGGCGCTGCTGCGCCGCTGGAAGGACGCCGGCGGGGAACAGACACGTCACCTTTTTGTCAGCAAGACGCCAGGCAAGTCTTCCGCAGTCATTCTTGCCGATGCGCAAGGACGCCCTAAAATCATGATGACGGTAACGCCGGAAAACCAGCCCTCACTCGACTTCCTGGACGCCGACGGCAAGGTGACGATGCATCTGCCCCAGCCGGCGCCGCCTGCCGCACGGAGCAAAATCCGCTGATCGTACAAAAAAACACACAAGAAACGCAAAACGAGCTCATCTGCAGGCAGATGAGCTCGTGTCGTAATGGGGGAACTGACCCCGGGGGAGATTATTGCTGGATGCTTACTGTTTTGGTGCGGCGAGGTGCTTGCGGAAAAACGCGTCGATCGTGTACTGCACGTGCCGCTTGCCGGCGCGCGCTGAAATGCCGTGCTTGGCGCCCGGATACGTCATCAGCTCGAATTGCACGTTGCGGTTCACCAGGTCGTCTATCAGACGCGTGGTGTTGCTGAACAGGACGTTGTCGTCGGCCATGCCGTGCATCAGCAGCAGCGGCGACTTGAGCCCGTCCAGGTGCGCGAACACGCCGCTGTTCTTGTACGCGGCCGGGTCGCCCTTTGGCGTGCCGCCCAGGTAGCGCTCGGTGTAGTGGGTGTCGTACAAGGCCCAGTCGGTCACCGGCGCGCCGGATACGCCGGCGGCGATCTTGTCGGACGCGGCCGACAACAGGCGCAGCGCCATGAAGCCGCCATAGCTCCAGCCGTACACGCCGATGCGGCGCTTGTCGACAAAGCTTTGCCGGCCCAGCCAGTCGATCCCGGTGACCTGGTCTTCGACTTCGTGCTGGCCCAGGTTGCCGTAGATGACGTCGGTGAAGGCGCGTTCGCGCCGCGTCGAGCCGCGGTTGTCCAGCCTGAACACGACATAGCCCTGCTGCGCCATGTACTGGTCGAACATGTCGCCCCAGCTGCGCTTGACGTGCTGCGCGCCCGGTCCGCCGTAGGTCGACAAATACACCGGATAGCGCGCATTGGCCTTGAAACCGGCCGGCTTGATCAGCGAGTAGTACAGCGTCTGGCCATCGTTCGCCTTGAGGGTGCCGTATTCGGTCTTCAGGTGGTCGGCCAGGTATTTGCCATACGGGTGAGCGGCGTTGACTTCGTTTTTCTCGAGCCACTCGACCATCGAACCGTCCGGACGGCGAATCGATACCTGCGCCGGGGTCGACGGATCGGAGAAGGTGTCGACGAACACCTGGCCGTTCTTGGCGAAGGACGACTCATGCCAGCCGTCGGCCTTGGTGATGCGCAGCGGCTTGTCGGCAGTGCTGCCGTCGATCGCCAGCGCGTAGGTCTGCTTGTCGATGACGGCGTCGCGGTTGGACGAGACGTATACGCGCCCGGCTTTTTCGTCGACCGCCAGCACGTCGTCGAAGCCCCAGTTGCCCTGCGAGATAGGATGCAGCAGCTTGCCATCGAGGTCGTACAGGTACAGGTGATTGCGCCCGGTGCGCTCGGAAGCCCAGATAAAGGCGTTGCGCCCTTTTAAAAAGCGCAGGTCGTTGTGCAGCGCGACCCAGGTCTTGGAGGTTTCGGTGAGCATGGTGCGCTGGGCCAGCGTGGCCGCGTCGACCGAGATCAGGTCGAGCCGCTTCTGGTCGCGCGACTGGATCTGGTACAGCAGCTGCTTGCTGTTCTCGCTCCAGTCGGCGCGCACCAGGTACACGTCCTTGTTCGCGCCCAGTTCCACCTTGCGCTGCGCACCCGTGGTGGGCGAGACGATCATCAGGTCTACCAGCACGTTAGGGTCGCCCGCAGCCGGATAGCGCTGTTCGACGACGGTGGTGCGGTCGGCGAAAATCTCGAAGCGCTTGACGACCGGCACCGGTGCTTCGTCGTAGCGTTTGTACGCGATCGCCGAGTCGTCCGGCGCCCAGTAGTAGCCGGTGCGCTGGTCCATTTCTTCCTGCGCGACGAATTCGGCCTCGCCGTTAAAGACCGTGCCGGCACCGTCTTGCGTGAGCTGCTTTTCGGCGCCGCTGGCCAGGTCGATGACGAACAGGTTCTGGTTGCGCACGAACGAGAGGTAACGCCCTTTCGGCGAAATCTTCGGATCGGCCACGCTGCCGGTAGCCACCTTGCGCGCAGCTTCGGGCTTGGCCACGTCGACCAGGTACAGGTCGGAGGCGATCGGCACCAGCAGCTGCTTGCCGTCCGGCGACCAGCTGTAATTGATGATGCCCTGGAAGCTGGCGGTGCGCGCGCGCTCGCGGCGCGCCTGCTCTTCAGCCGACAGCGTCTCGTTGGGCACCAGCACCTTGGAGTCGACCAGCTTGCGCGTGGTCTTGTCCTTCATGTTGTATTCCCACAGATCGAGCTGGTACTGGTTGTCGGGGCGGCCGCGCAAAAAGGTGACGCGCGCGCCGTCGGGCGACACGCGCAGGTTGCGCACGCCAGGTCCCGACAGCGCCGGGTCGGCGTGCAGTCGGTCCAGGGTCAGGCGCTCGGCGGATGCGGGAGCGCTCGAAAGTGCGGCTAGAAGACAAAGCAGAAAACGCATGGGAGTCTCGTCGTTAGGTTGATCTTGTTGTTCTCATGGAACCGCAAGACGATACCAGAGTCGGCTCGATAACGCTGTAAATATGGGCCCGATACTGTTGTAGCGTCGCCCTCGCGCATCAAGCGAGCGCGCGCCTGTGCGACAGGCGCGCCAGCGACCGGGTCAGCAGCACGGCGGCAATCGTCAACCCCAGCACCAGCCCGATCCAGAAACCCTGCGCCTTCATCGGCGCGGCGGGCGACCAGGGGCTCCACGCGGGCGCCAGACCCAGCACGATCCCGGCCGGCAGCGCAAAGCCCCAGAAGGCCAGCACCTGGATCTGCATCGGCTGGCGCGTGACCTTGTAGCCGCGAATGGCGCTCGACGCCGCCACCTGGGCCGCGTCGGACAACTGGAACAGCGCCGCGAACAGCAGCAGGTCCACGCACAGCGATTGCACCTGCGGGTCGGACGTATAGGCGCGCGCGATCTGCCAGCGAAACAGCACGATGAAGAGCGCCGAGATGACCGCGAACGCCAGCGCCATGCCCATGCCGACCCAGGCGGCAAAGCGCGCCCGCTGCGGGTTGCCTTCGCCCAGCGCCTGGCCGACGCGGGTGATCAGGCCGATGCCGAAACTGAGCGGCACCATAAATACCAGGGACGAAAAATTGAGCGCAATCTGGTGCGCCGACACCTGCACCACGCCGAAGCGCGCGATCAGCAGGCTGACGGCGCCAAAGGCGCTCACTTCGGCAAAGTAGGTGATCCCGATCGGCACGCCAAGGCGCAGCATGCTGCTAATCTCTGGCCAGTGCGGCCACTCCCAGTGCGTGAACGGATAGGTGGCGCGGTAGGCCGGAGCGTAGCGGATCCAGAGCAGCATCGCCGCCAGCATCAGCCACATGCCGATCACGGTGGCCACCGCGCAGCCCACTGCGCCCATTTTTGGCATGCCCCAATTCCCGAACACGAGCAGGTAGTTGATGAAGACGTTGAGCAGCAGGCCAAGCAGCGCGATCACCATCACCGGCTTGGTCTGGTTGATGCTGGTGGTGTAGCCGTACAGTGCGCGGTAGCAGCCAAACGCGGGCATGCCCAGGCTGATCACGTGCAAAAAGCGCGAGGCGTTGGCGTTCACTTCGGCGTCCAGGCCGATATGGTCGAACAGGAGCGTGGCCAGGTTGGCCGCGATGCACGCGAGCAGCCCCACGCCCAGGCCTTTCCACAGCGCCTGGCGCACGGTGTGCGCGATGCTGCCAAACTGGCCGGCGCCGATTTCATGGGCGACGACCGAGTTAATCGCCATCATCACGCCCATTACCGTGACCAGGATGATCGACCAGACGGACGCGCCCAGCGACACGGCGGCCAGCTGGGCAGCGCTGACATGGCCGGTCATGGCGACGTCGGCCACGCCCATGCCCACGGTGGCCAGCTGGCCGACCAGCATCGGCCATGAAAGGCCCCACAGGGCCGACATTTCGGAACGGACGGAGTAGGGCGCGTGATTGGAAAGATGGGTCATGGAAGCTTCAAACGGACAAACAGGGATTTTACTGACATTTTGCAATCGCGTTCTGCAACGCTGCGGTGCGTCTTGCTGAGTAGGATTTTGTTACAACATAAGTGTCAGCGCATCCCCCCGCCGCGCGTTGATAGCTTCACAATGCGAACTCCACCCATCGAAGGATATCGACCATGCGCCCTTACCAGTTCGCCCTCATGCTTTCCACCGCCCTGTTGGCCCAAACGGCGGCCCACGCGGGGGAAGTTACCCTGTATTCCGGCGTTGACCTGACGGGGCGCGAATCGACCGTGCGCACCGAAGTGAGCAACCTGCAAAACCAGGGGTTCAATGACCGCGCGATGAGCTTGATGGTCCGTTCGGGCCGCTGGGAAGCTTGCGTCGACAGCGAGTTTCGCGGCGAATGCCGGGTCTTCGAAGCTGGCCCGTACCGCAATCTGGACCGGTTCAGCAACCAGATTTCGTCGCTGCGCGAAATCGGGGGCGAGCGTGGCGACCGCGGCGACCGTGGTGACCGCGGCGAAGAGCGCGGCCGTGGACGAGGGCGCAACCGGGGCGGCGAACAATCGGTGATGCTGTTCGACAGCAGCGACCTGCGCGGGCGCTCAATCTCGCTGCGCGGCGACGCCAACAATTTTGTGCCGCTCGGCTTTAACGACATGACCCAGTCGATGGTCATTCGCGGCGGCACGTGGGAGTTTTGCGAGCACACCGATTTCCGCGGCCGCTGCCGCACTTTCGGGCCGGGCGAATACCGCAACCTCGATCGCGCCTTTAACCGCGCCATTTCATCGGCGCGCCAGATTGGCGACGGGGGCGAGCGCCGCGGCGGCTATGGCCAGCGCGACGGCTATAACGGGAATGACGGGCGCGAGGGGCGCGACGGCGGCGCAGTTGAATTGTTCGCGGGACAAGGGTTTGGCGGCGAGCGCTTGCCGATCAACAATGAAATCAGTTCGTTGACGGACGTCAATTTCAATGATCGCGCCGGCTCGCTCGTGATCCAGGCAGGGCAGTGGGAATTTTGCGAACACGCCGGGTTCCGCGGCCAGTGCCAGGTATTCGGCCCCGGCCGTTACGACCGCCTGGGCACGCTGCACAACGCAATCTCGTCGGTGCGCCGCGTGCGTTAAGAACAGGGCGGGCCAGAGCCCCGCTTTACCTTCCCCCTGCCGCGCGCGGGGGCAGCGTCTGCAGGTAGCTGTGCAGGGCGCGCACATCGACATCATTCATTTCCCGCAGGGAGCCGAAGGGCATCACGCTGCTGATCGCGCTGCCGTCGGGCCGTTTGCCGCTGCGCAGCATGGCCATGAACAGTTCGGGCGTCGGATAGCGCTTCATGGCGCTGCCGTTGCCGGTTGTCAGGTTGGCAGGCGCGGGCCATTCGGGCGGCGCCCCGGGGATCTTGCCGCCGCTGAGCGTAGCGCCATGGCAGCCAACGCAACTGTTGGCCACGTAAGCGCCATGCGCCAGGCTGACGGCGGCCAGCACCGGCGGTTGCGGCGGCAAGACATGGTCGATCAGTTCAGCAGCATCCTTGACGTACCCGAACGCATACAACACCTTGACGGCAACCGGCAACTGTACCGTTGCGCGCCGCCCTGGCACCGGCGGCAACTGTTGGACGTAGGCGATGATGGACGCCACGTCGTCGTTGCTGAGGCGGTTGTAGTCTTCGCTGGGCATGATCATCACCGGCCTGCCGTCTGGCTTGACGCCGTGGCGCAGCGTACGCACCCAGTCGGTGCCGACGTAGGTGGCGGTCGCGCTGTTGGCGCCGCGCGTGATGTTGGGCGAAATGACCAGCATCGCGCCGCTGTTGATGACTTCCTTGCCGCCGCCGCTTGCCGTGTGGCAGTCGGCGCAGCCGCGCGTGGCGAACAGGTAGCGGCCCTGTTCCAGGCTGGCGCGCGCCGCCGGCACCAGCAACTGCGTCGACGGTACGCTGATGACGCGCTGCATCTTGCGCTCGCCCATCGCCTTGCCAACCAGCACGGTGGCCCCCGCGAGGACCGCCACTGCCGCCAGCGCCAGACTGGTTCCCTTGACCCATTTGTTCATTGCGGCTTCCTCTTTTAAAGATGCGTGCCGGAAGCGTGCGCTCCCGGCGGCGACCACACAGTACGATTGTATAAACCGGTTCCAGAGTGCTGCTCGTGGAATACAAGGACTATTACAAGACGCTTGGCCTTGCCAGCAACGCAACGGCGGAGGACATCAAAAAAGCCTACCGCAAGCTGATGCGCAAGCACCACCCCGACGTCAACAAGGCGCGGGACGCGGGCGACAAGGCCAAGGAAATCAACGAGGCGTACGGCGTGCTGGGCGACGCCGCCAAGCGCACCACCTACGATGCCTTGGGAAGCAGGGCGCGCGCCGGCCGGCCTTTCCAGCGCGCTGATGCAGGCGCCGCCGCCCACGGCGGCAGTGGCGACGACTTTTTTTCGGACCTGTTCGCCCACGTCGGTCGCCGCGGCAGTGCGTTTTACGCCCGCGGCGAAGACATGCACGCCAGTCTTTTCATCGACTTGGCTGACGCTTACCACGGCGCCAACCGGACGGTGACTTTGCGCGTGCCCCAGCGCGACGTTCAAGGCCGGATCAGCACCCGCGAACGCGCGCTTGACGTACCCGTTCCCAAGGGCGTGCTGCCCGGCCAGCAAGTGCGCCTGGCGGGGCAGGGCCACCCGGGCAGCGGCGGCGCTCCGCCTGGCGACCTGTTCCTTGAAATTGGCTTCAATGCAGATGCGCGGTACCGGGTGGAAGGGCGCAACGTCTACGAAAAGCTGGCCGTGGCGCCCTGGGAAGCGGCCCTTGGCGCGCATATCGACGTGCCCACGCCGTCCGGCGACGTGCAGGTGAGCGTGCCGCCCGGCTCGCAAAGCGGACGCAAGTTGCGCTTGAAAGGGCGTGGCATTCCGGGCCACCCCGTTGGCGACCTGTACCTGGAGCTCGAAGTGGTCTTGCCGCCTGCCAGCAGCCCCAAGGCGCGCGAGCTGTACCAGACCATGGCGCGCGACCTGGCCTTCAATCCGCGCGCCGCGGTTCGTGTATGACTGCCTGTCCACTGCACCGCGCATGCCCGGCTCCTCCACCGTGATGTAGTGACTATGCTACTGAGCCTGTCTTTATCGTTGATGCATAACAATCCTTGCGACGCAAAGCTGTATTTACGTACAGTGGATTTGTAAGCAAAGATGTCTGGCGGCCGAGGCGCGCGCCACGCTCTCGCAGGGGCTTTTAGAATTGCGTGGCAATCTAACGCAAAACTCAATCATGCAAAGGAAATCACATGGAACAAAGCACTGGCCAAGCCTTGCGCGGCAAGCGTGTCGCGGTACTGATGACTGACGGGGTCGAGCAGATCGAATACACGTCGCCGCGCAGCTTTCTCGAGCAGCACGGCGCCACCGTAACGCTCATTTCTCCCAAGGCAAAAGGTGAGCAGGTTCAAGGGTTCAATCATGCCGACAAGGGCGACCAGTTTCAGGTAGAACTAAATGTGCGCGACGCCTCACCCGGGCAGTTCGATGCGCTCTTGTTGCCGGGCGGCGTCTCCAATCCTGACCAGTTGCGCCTCAGTAAAGAGTCGATCGACTTCATCCGCGATTTTGCCACCGAAGACAAACCCATCGCCGCTATTTGCCACGGCCCCTGGACGCTGATCGACGCCGGCGTCGCCAAAGCCAGTCACCTGACCAGCTGGCCCAGCTTGCAAACCGACTTGCGCAATGCAGGCGCCGAATGGACCGACGACGAAGTGGTCATCGACGGCAAGCTCATCACCAGCCGCAAACCGGATGACTTACCTGCTTTCAACGACGCGCTCAAGAAGGCATTGCAGATCGATGCGGCGCGCGCCGACATGGGGGCGTCGTCCTGACAGCGGCGTGATTGGCGGCATGGTAGGCTTGCATCTCCCTTGTCTTTACTTCAGGAGTTGCTGTGAGTCTGCATGTAATTGCACTATCGGGCAGTCTGCGCGCCGCGTCCGTCAACACGGCGCTGTTGCGGGCGGCGGCCGCGCTGGCGCCGCCTGGTCTGGTGGTGACCCTGTACGAAGAGATGGGCGCGCTGCCGCACTTCAATCCCGACCACGAAACGCCGGCGCCGGCCGCCGTGGCCCGTTGGCAAACACTGCTGCGCGAATGCGACGCCATCCTGATCGCCTGCCCGGAATACGCACATGGCGTGCCGGGAACATTGAAAAACGCGCTCGACTGGGTGGTCGGCACGACGGGCCTGGAAGGCAAGTCGGTGGCGCTGCTGAATAGTTCGCCGCGCGCCAGCCATGCCCAGGCTGCGCTCGCGGAAATCGTTGCCACGATGGGTTGGTCGGTGCTCGAGGCGGCATCGGTGCGCATTGCCTGCGCGCGCAAGGAGTTCGATCCGGCGACGCTGATGGACATGCCTGAATTCACCGAACCGCTGCGCGCAGCGCTGCTGATATTGGCCGAGGCTGCGCAACATCATGTTGCAAGCCGCTTTCCTCCATCCTGATCAAACTTGGCCCGCGTTCCGGTGTCGTAGATATGCACCCGGTACTTTTCATGCCGGTGCAAGTGCGCTGCCGCTGGCAGCGCCTCAGCCCATACACACCGAGGAGGTAGCAATGGCAACAATTAACGCACCTGCATCTGAACGCAGGCATCTTTCCGACAGGCGAAGCGCGACAGGTTCCATGCACAGGGCCCGGATGAACGCGCTGGACTGGGTCGCCCTGGTCTTGCTGATCGTCGGCGGCCTCAATTGGGGCCTGGTCGGCCTGTTCAACTACGACCTCGTCGCAGCGCTGTTCGGCACGCAGTCCGCCTTGTCGCGCATCGTCTATGTGCTGGTCGGGTTGTCGGCGCTGTATTCGATTTATACCAGCAGCAAGATGGCGTCGGACAAGCACTAGCCGCAACGCTCAATGGCGGTCCGGGGGAGCGCGAGCACTGCTGGCTCCCTGGTCCGGGTTGCCCGTTTCCTCTGCCGGCAAGATTGTGGCGCGGGGAGTTGCCAGCTCGGGGGGCGCCATCAGGAGCGATGTGGTGCGGCCCGGTTAAAGGTGCGCACTGGCGTTCAGCGCGGGTTTTGCACGCGAAATGCTTCCAGTTCGTCGGTTGAGCGGGTCTCCACCGCACCGGCAGGGTTACGAAATTCGCGCTCTGCCTTGACCATTGTTTTCGTTTCGGGCGCATACCAATAGACAAAATGGTAGCGCAGGGGCGGACCGTATTTGGGCGACGCCTTGCCTGTATTGACGGCTTTTGCCACTTCCCAATGGGACTCGATCTTGAGCGCCTGAAAGGTACCCGCGCCAACCGTCACCTCGTCCGGACCGATCACCTGATAGCGCTGCGTCGTCCTGGTTTCCTTGTTGATTGCTTCCGTGTTCCAATCCATGCCCGGTACAAAGGCCGTGCTGCAGCTATGGGTAATGCCAAGCGTGCTGCCGCCAAAAAAATCAATCATGCAGGTATCGGTGTCCACCCGGCCGGCTTGGCGCCAGACGGTCGGCCCGTTCCCGCTCACTTCGCCGGACAGGGACTTGATGATGTACTGGTCGTCCGCCCCTTGCTCGGCAATCTTAAAAATGGTACGCGACTGAACCGTGATCTGGCCTTTTGACACCCGTTTGAAGGTCCAGCTGTCGCCGATGCTGACGGGATGTTGGGGCGTCTCCGGAATGTCCTCCGCTTGGCTGACCAGCGTGACGAGGAGCAAAGCAATGGCGGTGAAGGCGGTTTTCATGGGTACCTCGAAACAGACGTCGGGAAGGGCAGTGTATTCCTTGGATGAACTGCTTGCCAGCGAAATGTCTTGAGGGAACTATTGCGAGATCGGAAAACCTTGACTGGCTGGAAGATCTTCGTTCTGGCACCGACAGCAAGCCCGTCGCGAGATCGGGGGATCGAAGCGGTATGGGCGTTTTAGCGCGGTAAGTTGTCCCTCGGGCCCGCTACATGCGCGTGAAACTTGCGCCGCGGATCGGTGCGGACGAAAAAAAACCGCCCAAGGGACGGTTTTTCAGCATGCTTTGGTGGAGGCGGCGGGAATCGAACCCGCGTCCGCAAGCACTCTACAGACAGTTCTACATACTTAGCACTGCCATTTAATTTAACCGGTACAACGCGGACGTGCACGCTGTGTACAAGCGAGTTACCTATTATTTAGTCCAGTGCTAAGTAACCCAGCATCAGACGAGTCCCTGTAAATGACTCTAGAGCTTTTGACGGCCCACCCCAGGGACGAGGTGTTCTAGAGCTAGCAGCAATTAAGCTGCGAGTGCGTACGAGTTATCGTTTGCAGTTAAGTTTTTCAGGTTGTATTTACGAGGTAGCCCGCCCTCGGTATGCCCTGCGCTGCTTTGCAACCCACGTCGAAACCAGGTCGCCCCCACAGAACCTCTATTGTAGCGCAATGCCAAGCTTGGTGGCGCCCCGATTCGCATGGACTTTGTTCGCACAACTGTTGCCGTGCGGCACAAAAAGAATTGCCACACGGCATTTAGTGCCGTATAGTATCTCTAACGGTCGGCCACAAGACGACCTCCTATTACCAACCTGAAACCAGGAGTTCACCATGACCACCACCCCTTTCTTCAAATGTGCCGCCGTTCTCGTTCTCGCTACCGTCGGCAACCTCGCCATGGCAGCTGAAGTGCCGGCAATTTTCGACGCCAAAAGCTGCAAGGCGGAATATCCGAAAGCATCGTTGATGAATGAAGAGCAGGGTGTCGTCTCGATGGCTTTCCTGGTGTCGGCCGACGGCAAGGTGCTCGATTCGAAGCTTGAAAAGACCAGCGGCTTCAAGGGTCTCGACAAGGCAGCACTGTCCGCGATTACCGCTTGCAAGTTCAAGCCGGGCAGCAAGGATGGCAAGCCGGACAGCACCTGGACCAAGGTCGCGTACAACTGGACCCTGGGTTAAGAATTCGTTTTACCTGTTTCTCCTCGATGATTTGATTCGGGCCGCCTTTGGGTGGCCCTTTTTTTCATCTGCGAAGTTTGTCGGCAACCGGCACGGCCGGCGCCGCTGTCAAGCCAGTTGCGTCTTGCGCTGGGGCGCGGCCTGGACATTGAGCACCAGTTCGAGCAAGTCGACTGGCGTATCAAGCAAGTGATCGGCGGCCCAGTTGACCGGCTCGATGGCGCCGCAATAGCCCCATGCGCACGCCACCGTCACCATGCCGGCAGCACGGCCCGCCTCAATGTCCCGCAAGTCGTCGCCGGCGTACCAGCAATCGGTCGGCGCCACGCCCAGCCTGCGCGCCGCTTCCAGCAGCGGCGCGGGATGCGGCTTGGCATGCCCGGTCGTGTCGCCCGAAATGATGCAGCCTGCGTGCGCCAGCCCGATCTGCGGCACCAGCGGATCGGTAAATCGGGCCGGCTTGTTGGTCACGATGCCCCACGCGATGCCCGCATGCGTCAAGCCGGCCAGCAATTCGGTCACGCCGCCAAACAGCGTGCTATGCACGGAAATATCTTCCTGGTAGTGGTCGAACCATTCCAGGCGCAATGCTTCGTAGCCCTCGTCGGCCGGCGTCAGCCCGAAGGCGGCCCCGATCATGCCGCGCGCCCCGGCCGAAGCGGTCGGGCGCAGCACGGCGTAGGGCGTGGGCTCCAGGCCGCGCTCGGTACGCAGCCGGTTGACCGCCGCCGCCAGGTCGGGCGCGGTGTCGGCCAGCGTACCGTCGAGATCGAACAGAATAGCGCGCGGGCGCGCCGGCAGGGCGGGGGAGGTCATAGGAGGATGGAGGGGTCAGGGCGCGGCAGCGCTGTTATAACGGACGGCTGCAAGCCACCATGTAATTGACATCGGTGTCCTGGTTCAGCGCGTAAATCTTGGTCAGCGGATTGTAAGTCAGGCCTTTCAAGCCGTCCACCTGCAGACCGGCTTCGCGGATGAATTGCGAGAGCTCGGCCGGCGTGACGAATTTGCCGTAGTCATGCGTGCCCTTGGGCAGCATGCGCAGCAGGTACTCGGCGCCCAGCACGGCAAACAGGTAGGCCTTGGCGTTGCGATTGATGGTCGAGAAGAAGACGTGGCCGCCTGGTTTCACCAGGGTGGCCGCCGCCTTGACGATTGCCGCAGGATCGGGCACGTGCTCAAGCATTTCCATGCAGGTCACCACATCGTACTGGCCCGGTTCCTGTGCGGCCATGCCTTCGGCGGCGATCAGTTGATAGCGCACTTGCACGCCGGACTCCAGGCTGTGCAGGTCCGCCACCTTGAGCGCCTTGTCCGACAAGTCGATGCCGGTGACGTCCGCGCCTTTTTTTGCCATCGACTCGGACAAGATGCCGCCGCCACAACCAATATCGATCACTTTTTTGCCCGCCAGCGGGGCGCGCGCATTAATCCATTCGAGCCGGAGCGGATTAATGTCGTGCAGGGGGCGGAATTCGGACGTTGGATCCCACCAGCGGTGGGCAAGTTCACTGAATTTCTGGATTTCTAGAGGGTCGGCATTCATACGGAATCAAGTGGCGGCGCGCAGCGCATCCACGCAGTCCCCGCGAATGCGGGAAACCATGGAACGCATGCACCAGGTTGCAAGATTGGGTAGCTTACAGCAAAAAAAATGCCGCCAGTGTTTAACTGAGCGGCATTTTATACCGCCCCATGCAACCGGGCGGCGCTTTGAAGCAATTACTTGCGTGTACCAACGACTTCGATTTCCACGCGACGGTTCTTGGCGCGGCCAGTTGCGGTCTTGTTGCTTTCGACCGGTTGCTTCTCGCCCTTGCCTTCGGTGTAGATGCGGTTCGCTTCGATACCTTTAGCCTGCAGGTAAGCCTTGACGGCGCCGGCGCGGCGCAGTGCCAGCTTTTCATTGTAAGCATCGGTGCCGACCGAGTCGGTATGGCCGACGGCGATGATGACCTCGACGTTGATCGCTTGCATCTTCGAGGCCAGGTCATCGAGCTTGCCTTTGCCTTCAGGCTTGAGCACCGATTTGTCGAAGTCAAACAGCGCATCAGCGGCGAAGGTGACTTTTTCCGAAGCGATCACTGGCGGAGGAACAACGACGGCTGCCGGTGGCTGTACCGCTGGCGGTGGCTCGACCGGAACGACTGCTGGCGGCGAGGTCACGCATTTGCCGTTTTCCAGCTTGGCTGGCTCAACGCAAATTGGCAGGTCGCAGCCTGGCACGGCGTCAGCCGGGGTCCAGTAACCGGTACGCCAGCACAGACCGAATGGATTGCGGACGATGACACCGCGTGCATCCTGCACGTAAGCGCTGTGCGGCTTGGCGGCCTGGATGTCGGTCGTCAACGGTGCGAACGGCGGCGAGCTTTGGGCCAGTGCGCTGCCTGCAACCGCGCTTGCGGCCAGCATGAACATCAAGAATTTTTTCATTATATTTTCTTCCTTTCGGGGGGGAAATCCGCAGCCAATACTGCGCACTTGGGCGTATGAACAAGATAGGGGGCTTGGCGAATGGCCAAATCCCGCTTGCCCCGGCACTGCCTTATTCCGCTTGTGAAACCGGCAATTAACTTATCAGCCATTTTGCCACAGCAGCCCAAATAGCACGACCGCGCTATTCATTCATACGCATTTGCGTGCCCGGATGTTGTATTCGTGCAACATCGTGTCGCGCGTCGAATAGCAGTTTGACAAGCTTCCCTCGCACCCGTCCGCTTCCCGCCGTGAACTCAGGAAATAGCCTGCTGCTATACGGCGCATGCTAAAATCCCACGCTTCTGTTGATAAGATCGGCGTTTACACCGTGTCGTGCGCCGTTCGGATCGGCAGGGGCCAAGCATGCAGCGTTTGCGTACAGCTACTATAACCACAGCCTGAGATCAGTCCCGCCAATGGATCAATTCGCAAAAGAAACAATCCCCATTTCCCTCGAAGAAGAGATGCGCAAGAGCTATCTCGATTACGCCATGAGCGTGATCGTGGGCCGCGCCTTGCCGGACGTGCGCGACGGCTTGAAGCCGGTGCACCGCCGGGTCCTTTTCGCCATGCACGAAATGAACAACGTCTACAACCGGCCGTACGTCAAGTGCGCCCGCGTGGTCGGCGAGACCATGGGTAAGTACCACCCGCACGGCGACGCGTCGATTTACGACACGCTGGTGCGCATGGCCCAGGATTTCTCGCTGCGCTACACGCTGGTCGATGGCCAGGGCAACTTCGGTTCGGTCGATGGCGACTCCGCCGCGGCGATGCGTTACACCGAGTGCCGGCTGGACAAGATCGCCAGCGAAATCCTGGCCGACATCGACAAGGATACGGTCGACTTCCAGCCCAACTATGACGGCAAGGAAAAAGAGCCGACGGTGCTGCCAACCCGCATTCCCAACCTGCTGATCAACGGCTCGTCGGGCATCGCGGTCGGCATGGCCACCAACATCCCGCCGCACAACATTACCGAAGTAATCAACGGCGCGCTGCATGTGCTGCGCAACCCGGATTGCTCGATCGATGAGCTGATCGAGATCATTCCCGCGCCCGACTTTCCCACCGCCGGCATCATCTACGGCGTTTCGGGCGTGCGCGACGGTTACCGCACCGGTCGTGGCCGCGTCGTCATGCGCGCCAAGACCCACTTCGAGGAATACGGCAAGGATGGCGGGCGCATCGCGATCATCGTCGACGAGCTGCCTTATCAGGTGAATAAAAAGTCGCTGCTCGAGCGCATCGCTGAAAACGTGCGCGACAAAAAACTCGAAGGCATTTCCGACATCCGCGACGAGTCCGACAAGTCCGGCATGCGCGTGGTCATCGAACTGAAGCGCGGCGAAGTGCCGGAAGTGGTCCTCAACAATCTGTACAAGCAGACCCAGTTGCAAGACACCTTCGGCATGAACATGGTGGCGCTGGTCAACGGCCAGCCCAAGCTGCTGAACTTGAAGCAGATGCTGCAGTGCTTCCTGTCGCACCGGCGCGAAGTGGTCACGCGGCGCACCGTGTTCGAACTGCGCAAGGCGCGCGAACGGGGCCACATGCTCGAAGGCCTGGCCGTTGCGCTGGCCAATATCGACGACTTCATCGCCATCATCAAGGCCGCGCCCACGCCCCCTGTCGCCAAGACCGAACTAATGGCGCGCGCCTGGGATTCGTCCCTGGTGCGTGAAATGCTGCTGCGCACCGCCGAAGGCACCACCATCGGTGGCGTCGAGGCCTTCCGTCCCGAGCACCTGCCCAAGCACTACGGCATGCAGCCGGACGGCCTGTACAAACTGTCGGACGAACAGGCGCAAGAGATCTTGCAGATGCGCCTGCAGCGCCTGACCGGCCTTGAGCAGGACAAGATCGTCAACGAGTACAAAGAGATCATGGCGCACATCGCCGACCTGCTCGACATTCTCGCCAGGCCGGAGCGCGTCACCGTCATCATTACCGATGAAATGACCTTGATCATGAACGAGTACGGCGCCGGCAACAAGGACGTGCGCCGTTCGACCATCGAACACAATCCGACCGACCTTGGCACCGAAGACTTGATCACGCCGCAGGACATGGTCGTCACGCTCTCGCACACCGGCTACATGAAGTCGCAGCCGATCGGCGAATACCGCGCCCAAAAGCGCGGCGGGCGCGGCAAGCAGGCCATGGCCACCAAAGAAGAGGACTGGATCGACCAGCTTTTCATCGCCAACACGCACGACTACATGCTGTGCTTTTCGAACCGCGGCCGCATGTACTGGCTCAAGGTATGGGAAGTGCCGCAAGGCTCGCGCAATTCGCGCGGCAAACCGATCGTCAACATGTTCCCGCTGCAGGACAACGAGAAGATCACGGTCATCTTGCCGCTGTCGGGTGAAAACAGGACGTTCCCGGAAGACCATTACGTGTTCATGGCGACCAGCCTTGGCACCGTCAAAAAGACGCCGCTGCGCGACTTTTCCAATCCGCGCAAGGCCGGCATCATCGCGGTCGACCTGGACGATGGCGACTTCCTGATCGGCGCCGCGCTGACCGACGGCGAGCACGATGTGATGCTGTTCTCGGACTCGGGCAAGGCGGTGCGCTTCGACGAGAACGACGTGCGTCCGATGGGCCGCACGGCGCGCGGCGTGCGCGGCATGAACCTCGAGGAAGGCCAGAACGTGATCGCGCTGCTGGTGGCCGAGAACGAGCAGCAGTCGGTGCTCACGGCAACCGAGAACGGTTTTGGCAAGCGTACCCCGATCACCGAGTACACGCGCCACGGCCGCGGCACCAAGGGCATGATCGCGATCCAGACCAGCGAGCGTAACGGCAGGGTCGTCGCCGCCACGCTGGTCGAGCCGAGCGACGAGATCATGCTGATCACGACCGGCGGCGTGCTCATTCGCACCCGCGTGTCCGAGATTCGCGAGATGGGCCGCGCCACGCAAGGCGTGACTTTGATCGCCGTCGAAGACGGCACCAAGCTCTCGGGCCTGCAGCGCGTGGTCGAAACCGACCTTGAAGACGTCGATCTCGAAACGCCGCCGGAGTAAGGCTGCAAGGGGCGCTGTTTCATGCGAAAATAACAGTGCCCCAAGCGCATGAATCAACGTAGGGCGGAAAAGCGAAGCGCATTCCGCCATTGCGAGCGTCCACGTGGCGCTTGGAATGGCGCAATGCGCTTTCGCTTTTCCGGTGGGGCGCCGAGCCCTTACGATAACCAGACACGTCCCGGATATGAAAAAGATCGCCACCGTATTTTTCGCCGCACTGGCGTTCATAGCGCCATCGCTGTGGGCGCAAAGCGCTCCCGTGACCGACCCCGCCACCACCGCCGCCGTCAACGAACTGCTCACCGCGATGAAATACCGCGAAGTGATGCTGGCCTCCTTCATCAAGCTCGAGCAAGACATGCCGTCCATGATGACGGCAGGCGTTGCCGCCGCGCTGGAAAAAAACACCAAGCTCACCGCCGAACAAAAAAAGAAAGCCATCGACAAGGCGGCCAAGGAAATCCCGGCGGTGGCCGCCACCTTCGGCGCCACCTTTCGCGACCCCAAGCTGATGGATGAACTGCTGGCCGAAATCGTGCCCCTTTACGCGCGCTACTTCAGCGTGGAAGAGCTTAAACAAATGGCCGCTTTCTACGAAACGCCCGCCGGCACCAAGATGCTGTTCCTGACCCCGCGCCTGAGCTACGAAGCGCTGCAAATCAGCCAGAAAATTGTCATGCCAAAGATCGGTGCTGCCATCGGCAAGCTCACTGAAGCAACTCACTGAAGAAAAATAACCAAGGATCGCCGTGACCCACATTTACAATTTCTCCGCCGGCCCCGCCGTGCTGCCCAAAGAAGTGCTGGAACAGGCCGCCGCTGAAATGCTCGACTGGCACGGCAGCGGCATGTCGGTCATGGAGATGAGCCATCGCGGTCCCGAATTCATCTCCATCTATCAGGCTGCCGTGCGCGACCTGCGCGCGCTGCTGTCGATTCCCGCCAATTACCAGGTGCTGTTCCTGCAGGGCGGCGGCCTGGGCGAAAACGCCATCGTGCCCATGAACCTGGTCGCGCGCATGGCGCAGCCGGCCACGATCGATTTTGTCCACACCGGTTCCTGGTCGGGCAAGTCGATCAAGGAAGCGCTGCGCTACGCCGACGTCAACGTGGCCGCCACGTCCGAGCCCGGCCACTTCACGTCGGTGCCGCCGCAGGAATACTGGAAGCTCACGCGCGACGCGGCCTATGTCCACATCTGCACCAACGAAACCATCGACGGCGTGGAATACAACTTCGTGCCCACCATCCAGGGCGACACGCCGCTGGTGGCCGACATGTCTTCGCACATCCTGTCGCGCGAAATCGACGTCACCAAGTACGGCGTGATTTTCGCCGGCGCCCAAAAGAACATCGGCCCGGCGGGCCTGACGTTGGTCATCGTGCGCGAAGACCTGCTCGGCCACGCGCTGCCGATCTGCCCGTCCGCCTTCGACTGGAAAATCGTCGCCGACCACGATTCGATGTACAACACGCCGCCCACTTATAGCATCTACATCGCCGGCCTGGTGTTCGCCCACCTGCTGCGACAGGGCGGCGTGGCCGCAATGGAAAAGCGCAACATCGCCAAGGCCGCGCTGCTGTATGCTGCCATTGACGTCGATGATTTCTACGAGAACCGGGTGGCCAAAGACTGCCGCTCGCGCATGAACGTGCCGTTTTTCCTGCGCGACGAAACACGCAATGAACAATTCCTGGCCGGCGCAAAAGCGCGCGGCCTGCTGCAACTGAAGGGCCACAAGTCCGTCGGCGGTATGCGCGCATCGATCTACAACGCGATGCCGATCGAGGGCGTGCAAGCCCTGGTCGATTATTTGAACGAGTTCGCCGGTCGCTAACATCCACCGGTGCCAACCACTAGAATATTGCTGACCCATGACAGACAAACTGACACCCTTGCGCGAACAGATCGATGCGATCGACGCCCAAATCCTTGCCCTGCTGAGCCGGCGCGCAGAACTGGCGCAGGAAGTGGGCCACGTCAAGGCCGAGACCAACGCCCCCGTGTTTCGCCCCGAACGCGAAGCGCAGGTGCTGCGCGGTGTGGCCGAACGCAATCCGGGTCCGCTCAAGGGCGCCGAAGTGCAGACCATTTTCCGCGAGATCATGTCAGCCTGCCGTTCGCTGGAAAAGCGCGTTACCGTCGCTTACCTCGGCCCGTCCGGCACCTTCAGCGAGCAGGCCGTGTATCAGCAGTTCGGCAGCGCTGTGGAGGGTTTGCCGTGCATCTCGATCGACGAAGTGTTTCGCGCGACCGAGGCGGGCACCGCCGACTTTGGCGTGGTCCCGATCGAAAATTCATCTGAAGGGGCGGTCAACCGCACGCTCGACCTGATGCTCGGCACCACCACCATCATCAGCGGCGAAATCTCGATTCCCGTTCACCACAGCCTGATGACCAAGTCCGGCACCATGGACGGCGTGACGGTGGTGTGCGCCCATTCCCAGGCCCTGGCCCAGTGCCAGGTGTGGCTGAACCAGCATTACCCGGCCCTGGAGCGGCGCGCGGTGGCCTCCAACGCGGAGGCGGCCGTCATGGCCAGCAAGGACCCCGCCATGGCGGCGATTGCCAGCGAAATGGCGGGCGAGCAGTACCGCCTGGGCGTGGTCAATGGCCACATCCAGGACGACCCGCACAACCGCACGCGCTTTGCCGTCATCGGCCACTTGCAGACCAATCCTTCGGGCGAAGACCAGACCTCGCTGGTGCTGGCCGTGCCCAACAAGGCGGGCGCCGTCTACAACCTGCTCGCGCCCCTGGCCGTGAATGGCGTGTCAATGACGCGCTTTGAATCGCGCCCGGCCCGCATCGGGACCTGGGAATACTATTTTTACGTCGATATCGAAGGCCACGTCCAAAATCCCGCAGTTGCCAAGGCGCTCGAGGAATTGAAGGACAACGCCGCATTTTTCAAGGTGCTGGGATCCTATCCGCTCAGCCTCACCTAAATCATAAAGAGACAGTCCATGCCACAGCAATTCGGTCCAGAATACGTTCGCGCCATCGCCCCCTACCAGGCCGGCAAACCCATCGCCGAAGTGGCGCGCGAGTTCGGCCTTGACGAAGCAAATATCGTCAAGCTCGCTTCCAACGAAAATCCGTTCGGCGTGCCCGAGTCGAGCAAGCGGGCCATGGCTGCGGCCGTGGCCGACCTGGGCCGCTACCCGGACGCCAACGGTTTTGACTTGAAGGCGGCGCTGGCCAAGCGCTACGACGTGCCGGCCGACTGGATCACGCTGGGCAATGGCTCGAACGACATCCTGGAGATCGCGGCCCACGCGTTTGTGCAGAAAGGCCAGGCCGTGGTCTACGCGCAGTATTCGTTCGCCGTCTATGCGCTGGCGACTCAGGGAGTGGGTGCGCGCGCGATCGTGGTTGGCGCCAAAGACTATGGGCACGACCTGGACGCCATGGCCGCGGCGATTGACGCCGACACGCGCCTGGTCTTCATCGCCAATCCGAACAACCCAACCGGCACCTTTATTCCCGCCGCCGAGATCGAAGCTTTCTTGGCCAAGGTGCCCGCTGGCGTGGTGGTGGTGCTTGACGAAGCCTACAACGAGTTCCTCGCGCCCGAGCAGCAGTTCGAGTCGGCCCAGTGGGCCAAAAAGTATCCCAACCTGCTGGTCTCGCGCACCTTTTCCAAGGCCTATGGCCTGGCCGGTTTGCGGGTCGGCTTTGCCATCGCCCAGCCGGCGCTGACCGATTTGATGAACCGCATTCGCCAGCCGTTCAATGTCAATTCCATGGCCCAGGCAGCGGCGATTGCGGCGCTCAACGACAAGGCCTTCCTGGAGCAGGGCGCCAAGAACAACGCCGCCGGCTACGCGCAATTCATTGAAGCGTTCGATGAACTGGGCTTGCAGTATGTGCCATCGTTCGGCAATTTTGTGCTGGTCAAGGTTGGTAGTGATGACGGCGCTGGCGCGCGCGTGAACCTGGCTTTGCTCAAGCAGGGCGTGATCGTGCGCCCGGTGGGCAATTACGGCTTGCCGCAGTGGCTGCGCATCTCGATCGGCCTGCCGCAGGAAAATGCGGTCTTCATCACGGCATTGAAAAAGGCGCTGTCCTGAGTGATGAATAAAGTCGTCATTGTCGGCGTTGGACTGATCGGAGGCTCGTTCGCGCGCGCCTTGCGCGCCGCCGGTGCGGTCAAGACGCTGGTCGGCGTGGGGCGGTCCCACGCAGCGCTGGCGCGCGCGCTTGAACTGGGCATCGTTGACCAGGTGGCTTCCATCGAGGCGGCAATGCAGGGCGCCGACCTGGTGCTGATCGCAGCGCCAGTTGCGCAGACCGGTCGCATTCTCGCTTCCATGCTGCCGTTCCTCGAGCCGCACACCGTCATCACGGACGCGGGCAGCACCAAGACCGACGTGGCGCAGGCGGCGCGCGCAGCGCTGGGCGAGCGGGTAGGGCAGTTCGTGCCGGGCCACCCGATTGCGGGACGCGAAACCAACGGTCCGGACGCGGCCATCGTCGACCTGTACCAGGGCAAAAAGACGGTGCTCACGCCCTTGACCGAGAACGCCGCAGCCGATGTGGCGCGCGTGGCCGCCGCCTGGACGGCGTGCGGCGCCGTCATCCATCACCTCACGCCGCAGGAGCATGACAAGGTCTTCGCCTCGGTCTCGCACCTGCCGCATTTGCTGGCCTACGCGCTGGTCAACGACATCGCCGCCAAGCCGCATGCCGCTTTGCTGTTCCAGTTCGCGGCCAGCGGCTTTCGGGACTTTACCCGCATCGCCGGTTCCTCGCCGGAAATGTGGCGCGACATCACGCTGGCCAACCAGCCCGCGCTTTTGGCCGAGCTGGACGCCTATCTGGCACAATTGACAGGCTTGCGCGCCATGCTGGCCGCCGGTGACGGCGCCGGCATTGAAGCCGTCTACGCCAACGCGCAGCGCGCCCGCTGCCGCTGGATCGAAGCCATCGAGGCCGCAGAAGCACCCGCATCACCCGACACCGCAGAATAGGATCACCCACAATGCAGCAAAAACACTATCCGCAGCACATCGACATCAAGCCCGTCATGCACGTGGAGGGCGTGGTCCGTCTGCCCGGATCGAAAAGCATTTCCAACCGCATTTTGCTGCTGGCCGCGCTGGCCGAAGGCACTACGCTGATCCACGACCTGCTCGCGTCCGACGACACGCTTGTCATGCTGGGCGCGCTGCGCTCGCTTGGCATCGAGTGGAACCAGGTGAACGACCATACCCACATGGTGTACGGTGGCGGCGGCGTGCTGCCGCATCACACGGCCGATCTGTTCATGGGGAACGCGGGCACCGCGATCCGGCCGCTGACGGCGGCGCTGGCGGTCATTGGCGGCGACTTTACGCTGCATGGCGTCTCGCGCATGCACGAGCGGCCCATCGGCGACCTGGTCGACGCCTTGAATGCGGTCGGCGCGCAGATCGAATACACCGGCGTGCAAGGCTATCCGCCGCTGCGCATCCGGCGCGGGCATATCCATGCCGAGCGCATGTCGGTGCGCGGCAATGTGTCGAGCCAGTTCTTGACGGCGATTCTGATGGCCGCGCCGCTGATGGCCAGGGAGCATCCGGTCTTGATTGACGTGGTCGGCGAACTCATTTCCAAGCCATACATCGAGATCACGCTGAACCTGATGCGCCGCTTCGGCGTGACGGTGGAGCAGGACGGCTGGCAGTCGTTCACCGTGCAGCCGGGGCAAAAATATGTCAGTCCGGGCGAGATCCACGTGGAAGGCGATGCGTCGTCGGCCTCGTACTTTTTGGCAGCCGGTGCGATTGGCGGCGGTCCGGTGCGGGTGGAAGGCGTTGGCCGCGACAGCATCCAGGGCGACGTGCGCTTTGCCGAGGCGCTCGAGCAGATGGGCGCAACCATTACCCGGGGCGACAACTGGATCGAGGCGACTTCGAACGGTGTCCTGAAGGCGATCGACGCCGACTTCAATCATATTCCCGATGCGGCGATGACGATTGCCGTGGCCGCCTTGTATGCGGACGGCACCAGTACATTGCGCAATATCGCCAGCTGGCGCGTGAAGGAAACCGATCGCCTGGCGGCCATGGCGACCGAGCTGCGCAAGCTGGGGGCGGTGGTGGTGGAAGGGGCCGATTTCATTACCATCACGCCGCCGGAGGTGATCGCCGCAGCCACCATCGAGACCTATGACGATCACCGCATGGCGATGTGTTTTTCTCTTGCCACGCTGGACGGCAAGGCGCGCCGCGGCAATCAGATGCGTATTCTCGATCCCAAGTGCGTGGCCAAGACGTTTCCGGATTATTTTGAGGCGTTTGCCGCGATTGCGCGGGAAGAGCTGTTTTAAGTGCGTTTCTACGTCGCGTGTGACGGTATTACAGAATGCTCCAGAACCAACTGGCTACCCATAAATCGCGATATGTGAGACTTCGAAAATCAAAACGACATCGTCCTCGCACCTGCGCGAGGACGATGTAACTTTGCGCAGATGCCCCTTTTACAACAGCTTCGTGGGCGCCGACCCATGGAACGTGCTGCTTTTAAGCTAACAAGGTTAATAACAATGCCAACAACCCATATCCCAGTCATCACCATCGACGGTCCGACCGCCTCGGGCAAGGGAACCGTCGCCCACAAAGTGGCCGACCGCCTCAAGTTCCACTACCTCGACTCCGGCGCACTGTACCGCCTGACCGCCCTGATGGCGATCCGACGCGACACGCCCTTGAGCGACGAGCACGCACTGGCCAAGATCGCCGAGCACTTGCCGGTCCACTTCGACCAGGGCGAAATCTTTCTCTCCCATGAAAACGTGACCCAGGCCATCCGCGCCGAAGCCGTTGGCAACATGGCATCGAAAATCGCCGCTTTCCCCACCGTCCGGCAAGCCCTGTTCGCGCTGCAGCTGAACTTTCGCAAGATGCCGGGGCTAGTTGCCGACGGGCGCGACATGGGGACGGTGATTTTCCCCAATGCAAAATTGAAGGTGTATCTCACCGCGAGCGTTGCGGCCAGGGCGCAACGCAGATATAAGCAATTGATTGACAAGGGATTTTCTGCTAGCATGGAAGACCTTCTGTTGGATTTGCAAGCGCGCGACGACCGTGATACGAATCGCGCGATTGCCCCGCTGGTGCCGGCGGAGGGGGCGCATATTCTGGATACTTCCAATATGACGGCCGATGAGGCCCTTGAGGAAGTGCTGAAATGGTACGCAGCAGTCAAATAGCGGTAGCAGGTGCCTGACCAGGCAATAGTGCTTGTGCAGGCGTGGTTCAACCTAACCCAGTTTAAGTCGCGTCGTGCGAACTCTGCTGGCTAACTCGTGTAAATCATATGTCAACAGCAACAACTGAAGTAAGCGGTATGGAAAGTTTTGCAGCCCTGTTTGAGGAATCGTTGTCGCGTCAAGATATGCGCTCCGGTGAAGTCATCTCCGCTGAAGTCGTGCGCCTCGACCACAATTTCGTGATCGTCAACGCTGGCCTGAAGTCGGAAGCTTTTATTCCTATCGAAGAATTCAAGAACGACCAGGGCGAACTGGAAGTTCAAGTCGGCGATTTCGTTTCCGTAGCGATTGAGTCGCTGGAAAACGGCTTCGGCGATACCATCCTGTCGCGCGACAAGGCCAAGCGCCTCGCATCGTGGCTGGCACTGGAAAAAGCCATGGAATCGGGCGAAATCGTCATCGGTACCGTCAATGGCAAAGTCAAGGGCGGCCTGACCGTTTTGACCAACGGCATTCGCGCGTTCCTGCCAGGTTCCCTGGTCGATACCCGCCCTGTCAAGGACACCACCCCGTTCGAAGGCAAGACGCTCGAATTCAAGGTCATCAAGCTCGACCGCAAGCGTAACAACGTCGTTCTGTCGCGCCGCGCCGTGATCGAAGCTTCGATGGGCGAAGAGCGCCAGAAGCTGATGGAAACGCTCAAAGAAGGTACGGTTGTTACCGGTATCGTCAAAAATATCACCGACTACGGCGCGTTCGTGGATCTGGGCGGTATCGATGGCTTGCTGCACATCACCGACCTGGCATGGCGCCGTGTACGTCACCCGTCGGAAGTGTTGACGGTTGGCCAGGAAATCACCGCCAAGGTCTTGAAGTACGATCAGGAAAAGAACCGCGTGTCGCTGGGCGTCAAGCAACTGGGCGACGATCCTTGGACCGGTCTGTCCCGTCGTTACCCACAGAGCACCCGCCTGTTCGGTAAAGTCACGAACCTCACCGACTACGGCGCATTCGTTGAAGTCGAGCAGGGTATCGAAGGCCTGGTCCACGTTTCCGAAATGGACTGGACCAACAAGAACGTGGCGCCAAACAAAGTTGTCCAGCTGGGCGACGAAGTGGAAGTCATGGTTCTCGAGATCGACGAAGAGCGCCGCCGTATTTCGCTGGGCATGAAGCAGTGCAAAGCCAATCCGTGGGATGACTTCGGCGTTACCCATAAAAAGGGCGACAAAGTCCGTGGCGCAATCAAGTCGATCACCGACTTCGGCGTGTTCATTGGCCTGGCCGGCAACATCGACGGTCTGGTGCACCTGTCCGACCTGTCCTGGACCGAAACGGGCGAAGAAGCAGTGCGCCGTTTCAAGAAAGGCGACGAACTGGAAGCCATCGTGCTGGCCATCGACGTCGAGCGCGAGCGCGTTTCCCTGGGCGTCAAGCAGCTCGAAGGCGACCCGTTCAACAACTTCGCGGCAATGAACGACAAAGGCTCCCTGGTAACGGGTACGGTCAAGTCGGTCGAGCCTAAAGGCGCTGTCATTGGCCTGTCCGAAGAAGTCGAAGGCTACCTGCGCGCTTCCGAAATCTCGCGTGACCGTGTTGAAGATGCTGGCACCCACCTGAAGGTTGGCGACAGCGTTGAAGCACTGGTGATCAACATTGACCGCAAGGCTCGCAGCATCCAGCTGTCGATCAAGGCGAAAGACAATGTCGAGACCCAGGAAGCGATGCAGAAAATGGCGTCGACCTCGGACAGCAATGCCGCTTCGGGCACCACCAGCCTGGGCGCACTGCTCAAAGCTAAGTTCGACAACAAGAACTAAGTGCAGCACTGAGATCGGGAGCCTTGCCAGATGACGAAGTCCGAACTGATCAACCGCCTCGCTGAGCGTTATTCTCAGCTGGTGGCCAAGGATGCGGAATATGCTGTCAAGACCATTCTTGATGCAATGACCAATGCTTTATCGACTGGCCAGCGCATCGAGATCCGTGGTTTTGGGAGTTTCGCCCTGAACAGCCGGCCGCCCCGCATTGGGCGCAATCCCAAGTCCGGCGACAAGGTGATGGTGCCTGAAAAACGGGTGCCCCACTTCAAGCCGGGCAAGCAATTGCGCGAGCGGGTCGACGCGATGGTCGGGCAACCGATTATCGAGGACTGAGTCGTTTGGCGACTTCCAGAGACGGCATCTTCGGGTGCCGTTTTTTTATGCCTGCGCGACCCCCACATCGTCCTCGCGTGCGCGAGGACGATGTGGGGGTAATTTAGTGCCTATCTATTTGGTGTAATATGCAAGCCTCACGATCACTTTACCCCGGGCAGTTCTGATGAAATTCGTTTCCTCCATCGTCGGCGTCATTCTGTTCATCCTGTTTTTCGGCTTCGCGATGAAAAACGACCATCCGGTCGACCTGAATTTCTTCCTCGGCTATGAATTGCGCGGGCCTTTGGTGTTGATGCTGCTCGCGTTTTTTGTCGCCGGCGCCGCGTTCGGCATCCTGGCCGTCACGCCCACCGTCTTTCGTCACCGCCGCGAAACCAGCAAGCATAAGACCACGATCCAGGCGCTGCAAAGCGTCGCCCGTACCGGCCCCACCCAGCCCGCGCCGGACAGTGTGAATACCCACATCGCGCCATAACAATACTAAGAACAAAAGAACCGCATGGAATTTGAAACCTGGATGCTGATCGGCATCCCCCTGTTTTTCGCAATGGGCTGGATCACCGCGCGCGTCGATATCCGCCAATTGCTGTCGGAATCGCGCACGCTGCCGCGCGGCTACTTCAAGGGCTTGAACTTCCTGCTCAACGAGCAGCCCGACAAGGCGATCGATGCCTTTATCGAAATCGTCAAGCTGGACCCGGAAACGGCCGATATGCACTTTGCGCTCGGCAACCTGTTTCGCCGCCGCGGCGAAATCGAGCGCGCCATCCGCGTCCACCAGAACTTGCTGGCCCGGCCCGATTTGCCAAGCGAACAGCGGGCCCAGGCCAAGTACGAACTGGGCATGGATTACCTGAAAGCGGGTTTGCTCGACCGCGCCGAGGAAACGTTCAACCAGCTGGTCGAGACGCCGTATTCGGTGCAAGCGCGGCGCTCGCTGCTGGAAATTTTCCAGCGTGAAAAGGAGTGGACGCGCGCCATTGAAGCTGCCATCGGCCTGCAAGAGTCCGGCGCCGGCGCGCGCCAAAAGGAAATCGCCCAGTTCTACTGCGAACTGGCCCAGGACGCGCTGGTGCACCTGCACACGGCCGACGCCCTGGCCCTGCTCGAGAAGGCGGTCCACACCGACCGCAAGAACGTGCGCGCCACCTTGCTCATCGGCGACGCCCAGCTGGTCAGTGGCGACGTCGAAGGCGCCTTGATGACGTGGCGCCGGGTCGAGCAGCAAAGCGTGCCGCACGTGGCGCTGGTGGCGGCGCGCCTGATGGATGGCTACCGCAAGGTCGGCCGTCCCCAGGAAGGGGTCAACCTGCTGCGCGCCTACCTGGCCGAAGCCTCCTCGATCGACCTGATCGAAGTCGTGTTCAAGGCTGTTATCGAGCTGGACGGCGTGGATGCGGCCAAGGAACTGGTGGTGGACGAACTGCGACGCAATCCAACGCTGCTGGGCCTGGACAAGCTGCTCGAGGCGCGCCTGATGGACGCGCCCGCCAATATCTGGGAAGAGTTGTCGATGGTGAAAAACCTGATCCACGGCTACACCCAGAAGCTGGCGCGCTACCGCTGCAGCCACTGCGGCTTCAAGGCGCGCCAGTTCTACTGGCAGTGTCCCGGTTGCAGCAACTGGGAAACCTACCCGCCGCGCCGTACCGAAGAACTTAACGTGATGAATTAATGATGATCAGCCGCTTCCTTACTGCCGACAGCTACCCGCCGATTGCCGCGCCCGACCTGGGCGCCGTGCGCATTTTGGTGGTGGGCGACGTCATGCTCGACCGCTACTGGTTCGGCGACGTCAGCCGTATTTCGCCGGAAGCGCCGGTGCCCATCGTGCGCATTGAGCGGCGCGAAGAGCGCCTGGGGGGCGCCGCCAACGTGGCGCGCAATGCGGCCGCGCTGGGCGCCCACTGCGGCTTGCTGGGGGTGGTGGGGGCCGACGAAGCGGGCGCCCAGGTGGCGCAGTTGCTGCAAGAGTCTGGGATCCACAGCTATCTGCAGCGCGATGAAGCCATTTCCACCATCATCAAGCTGCGCGTGATCGGGCGCCAGCAACAGTTGCTGCGCATCGATTTCGAGGATGCGCCGACCGACACCGTGCTGCGCGACAAGCTCACCCAATTTAACGCCTTGCTGCCCGACTATGACGTGATCATTCTGTCGGACTACAACAAGGGCAGCCTGGTCAACGTGGCGCCGATGATCGCGGCCGGCCGCGCGGCGGGTAAGATCGTCATGGTCGACCCCAAGGGCGACGATTTTTCGCCATATGCGGGCGCCACCGTGCTCACGCCAAATAAATCCGAACTGAAACGCATCGTGGGCAGCTGGCACAGCGAAGAGCAGCTCACCAGCAAGGCCCAGGGCTTGCGTGAAGCGCTTGGCCTGGATGCCTTGCTGCTGACCCGTTCCGAAGAAGGCATGAGCTTGTACACGGCATCCGAAGTGCTGCACATGCATGCGGACGCGCGCGAGGTGTATGACGTCTCGGGCGCGGGCGACACGGTGATCGCCACCATGGCCGCCATGCTGGGCGCGGGCATGCCGATGGCCGACGCGATCATGACGGCCAACCGCGCCGGCGGCATCGTGGTTGGCAAGCTGGGCACGGCGACGGTGACGCGCGCGGAGTTGTTCGGCAAGTAGGGTTGACGATATTGATGAGCCTCTATCGTGCGGGTCAACTGCCGGGCGGGGGGAGGGCGTTAGGTACGGGAGGGCGGCATGGGCCGTCCCGTCTCATCATCAATATGGAGAACACCGAGATGATCAAGAAACTGTTGCTTGCAGTTGCCACCATGGTTACCACGATGGGTTTTGCATTCGCCCAGGTCGACGTCAACAAGGCCGACGCAGCCGGACTCGACGCTGTGAAAGGCGTCGGGCCGAGCATGTCGAAGGCCATCCTCGACGAGCGCGCCAAGGGCGAATTCAAGGACTGGCCGGATTTTCAAAAGCGCGTCAAGGGCGTGGGCGAAAAGCGCGCGGCGAAGCTGTCCCAGGCTGGCTTGGTAGTGGCCGGGAAGCCTCTGGACGGCGCCGCGATGGCCAAGCCGGCCGCCGCCGCGAAGACCAAGCCGGCTGAGGCGAAGGGCGCCGCGCCAGCGCGCATGTAAGCATTCCACCCTGCCCGCAGCGCCCACCTGTGGGCTTTTTTTCGCCATCTCCCCCGGGGAGATGTTGTGGGGGCAAGCTGGCCGCTTGCATACGCAGGCCGACGCGGTGGATTAGAATATGGTTTGTTGATACCGTAGAAGAGTTCCCATGCCCTATATGACCCTGGAAGACACGATCGGTAATACGCCGCTCGTGCAATTAGTCCGCTTGCCGGGCGCTGATGCTGTTGCGCGCAATAATATTATTCTCGGCAAGATGGAGGGCGACAATCCGGCCGGCTCGGTCAAGGACCGCGCCGCCATGTCGATGCTCAAACGCGCCGAGGAGCGCGGTCAGATCAAGCCGGGCGATACCTTGATTGAAGCGACCAGCGGCAATACGGGGATCGCGCTGGCCATGGCGGCCGCCATTCGCGGCTACAAGATGCTGCTCTTGATGCCGGAATACTTGTCGATCGAGCGGCGCCAGAGCATGGCCGCGTATGGCGCGCAGATCATCCTCACGCCCAAGTCGGGCGGGATGGAGTATGCGCGCGACATGGCCGAGTCGATGCAGCGCGACGGCAAGGGCATCATCCTCGACCAGTTCGGCAACCCGGATAATCCGCGCGCCCATTATGACGGCACCGGGCCGGAAATCTGGCGCGACACCGGGGGGCGCATTACCCATTTTGTCAGTGCCATGGGCACCACCGGGACCATCATGGGCGTGTCGCAGTATTTGAAGGAGCAAAATGAGGCGGTGCGCATCATCGGCGCGCAGCCGGAGGAAGGCTCGCAGATTCCCGGTATTCGCAAGTGGCCCGAAGCGTATCTGCCCAAGATTTATGACAAGGCGCGCGTGGACCAGATTGAAAGCGTGAGCCAGGCGGCGGCCGAACAGATGGCGCGCAGGCTGGCGGCCGAAGAGGGGATCTTTTGCGGGATTTCAGCTGCCGGGGCGTGCGAGATTGCGCTGAGGATTTCACAGACGGTGGAAAATGCGACGATCGTGTTTATCGTGTGCGACCGCGGCGACCGCTATTTGTCGACCGGGGTGTTTCCGGCCTAGGCTGACCGTTGGCGTAACACCGTAGGGCGGAATGCGCTTCGCTTTTTCGCCCTACGGTGTGATGAATGCGTCACGCGCTGTTCTCGCGCGACGCATTCATCAAGCCTGTGGCTCGCCTTCTTTTGGCTTGAATTGCTTGTCGCTGATGCGAAATTTGTTGCGGCGGTCGCCCATCAAATAACGCAGGTCCCGAATCGACAGGTCGCTTACTTCGTGCATCCGGATTAACAGCGATGCGCCTACCGGCAGGCGGTGGTGGCGAATCTTCGAAATCACCGGTGGCGCCACTTCCAGCGCACGCGACAAGGCGGCATCGTTTTTCAGACGCAGATTCTCGATCAGGGTGTCCAACAATCTGTTGGGGTTGTATTGCAGCAGATCATCGGAATCCGAATCGCTGTTCATATCAATACCGACTTGGTTTGTCATGATGTCGTTACTTCCTATTGTGAGTTGTTTGCTTGGTCGATACACGGACTTCGCTTGTAGCTACAACTATCGCAGTGCGGCTGGCCAAATTTATCCGAGGGAACACTTTTTAAAAACTATACACAATTGTACAACCCTTTTCGAATCTAGTACCCAAAAGCAATAGAAGATTACAAAATGATGGCCACCATGTTGTCTACCCGCAACATGGTTGGTGTGCAATTCTCTCACAAAACCACTGAAAAATTAATTGTTTTTTCAGAAAGTTTAATTGTAGGGCAATTATAGTCTTCGATCCGCACGGTACCGGCAAGTACTGGATGAAAAGCAAGAATAGCAACAGTATGTTGCCACAAAACAGTTTTCCCGGGCGCACGGGCCGTTTCTTCCAATGATACCCCGCGCCAGTATACCCCGCGCTACCGCCTGACATGGCGGGGAAGACTGCCGGACTCGTTACATTTCTTTACAAAGTTTCTCCGGGCATAAGCGCCTGAGCACCCCGCGCGAGCCTGACCGCGCGCCCCAGTTCAAGCACCGACATTGCATAGTAGTAACTGCGATTGTATTGGGTGATAGCAAAAAAATTATCCGTTGCCAAGCAGTATTCTGTCGTTTCGGCCCCGTTTTGCAGGTCGATCAAGCCGTACAGGCGCCCGCCAGGGGGTCTGGGGGCGCTTGCCACGCCGGCGGCGAGCAGTTCGTCGAGCGAAAACTTGGCCGCCAAGCCTTGCCCGATGAAACGCTCCCAGCGCTCGTCGGGCGCCACGTGCGCCGCGTACACGGACGGCCCGCCCAGTGCGCGTTGATAGCCATGCTGCACCAGAAAATTGGCGACACTGCCGATGGCGTCCTGGGCCGAGTTCTGCAAGTTGACGGCGCCGTCCCGGTCGTAATCGACGCCGTACGCGAGCACGCTGCCCGGCATGAACTGCGGCATGCCGATGGCGCCCGCAAACGATCCCAGCAGGCTGAACGGGTCGATCGCGTTCTTGCGCGCCAAGACCAGGGCATTTTCCAGTTCGCCCCGAAAAAACGCCATGCGCGCCGCCTGATTCGGCGCTTCCGGATAGGCAAACGCCAGCGTGGTGAGCACGTCCAGGACGCGGAAGCGCCCCGTGTTGCGTCCATACACGGTTTCGATGCCGATGATGCCGGCAATGATTTCGGCAGGCACGCCGTAGTCGCGTTCGGCCCGCGCCAGCGTGTCGGCGTTGCTGTTCCAAAAGACGACGCCGGCATTGATGCGCACCGGTTCGAGCATCAGCGCGCGCACCGCCGTCATGTTCTTTGGTTTGCCCGCCGGCGCCGGCTTGACCAGCTGCACCGCCGAATCGACGTAACGGATTTGCGCGATCAGCGCGGTCAATTCCTTACGCACAAATCCGTGGCGCAGCGCGATCTCGTCGGCGAACTCGCTGACCGCTTTCCATTCCACGAAATTGACTTGCTCGCCCGCGTAATCAACTTTGCGCGGCGTCGGCTTGGCGATGGTGGGCTTGGGCTTCGGGTTGGCCTTGGCCTTGGCCTTGGCCTTGGCCTTGGCCTTGGCCTTGACCTCGGCCTTGGCTTTGGGGTGGACCGGTGCGGCGTGCAGCGCGCCGCTGGCAGACACGGCCAGCAGCAAAAGCAGGGTGGTGAACAATTTCATCGGGAAGTGCCGAGCAGCCTTTTCATGGTGGTAAGCAGCGCCGCGTCGGGTGCGCGGTCCGCGTATTTGTGCGCGCTGTACAGCGCCAGGAAACGCAGCAATCGCTCTTTCCGGTCCGGCGCAAGGGGCGTCTCGGCCAGCCGCTGCGCCCAGGCGTTCGGCCCTTCGTGCGGCGCGCGCGCCAGACCGATCCGCCCCAGCTGCACATTGAGCGCCGAGTATAGCGCATCGACCGGATCTGCCTGCCTGCGCACGTGCAGCTTGCGCGCAACGACGAGCAGAGCGGCAATCGCCGCCAGCGCCGCCAGGTTGCGCCAGTTGCCCAGCGCCGCCAGCAGCGTGTCGAGCAAGCCCTGGCGCCGCTCGGGGTCGTAATTGAGCACCCACTGGTTCCAGCCATTGTTCATGGCGCTGATTTGATAGCGCAGGCGCCCGATCAGCGAATCGCCGTCCAGCTGCAGGTTGATCAGGCTGCCCAGGCGCGCGATGCCGGACTGCTCGCTTGGGGCCAGCGTGCGCGCCATGCCCCGTTCCACGCGCCCCGGCGCCACCGCCGCGGTCGGGTCGACCCGGACCCAGCCGCTGTTGCGGATCCACACTTCGGCCCAGGCGTGCGCGTCGCTCTGGCGCACCACCGTAAAGCCATCGACCGGGTTGCGCTCGCCACCCTGGTAGCCGGTCACCACGCGCGCCGGCACGTCGGCCGCGCGCATCAGGAACACAAATGCGCTGGCGTAATGCTCGCAAAAGCCTGCTTTCGAACTGTATAAAAAGTCATCCACCGAGTTCGGTCCCAGCTTGGGCGGCTGCAGCGTGTACACGTAGCCGCCGTCGCGAAACTCGCGCAGCACCTGTTCCACCCGGCGCGCCGGGTCCGGCTCGCGCTGCAAGTTGAGGCCGGCCTGCATGGCCAAGGGATTGAAGCCGCGCGGCAGCGCCAGATAGCGCTCGGCCTCGGGCAGGTCAACCCCGGCGTCGAGCTGGTAGGTCGGGTACGACGTGACGTCGTAGCGCAGCCGCTTGTCGATGGGCACGCCGGCGCGCAATTCGACATTCGGCGTGAGGGCCGCCTGTTCGGGCAGTACCGGCACGCTGCCCGGCATGTCGAGCGCGAACAGCCAAGTCCTGCCGTGCGGCTCGAGCGTGACCTGGTAGTCGACGGGGGTGCCGCTAAGCGAGAGCTGGGTCGATTCGCCACGGTGGCGCCGCCTTGCGTGGGTCCAGTTGCGCCCGTCGAAGTCGCCCAGCACGACGGCGCGCCAGTACAGGCCCGACTGGGCCGGCGCGCGCGCCTTGAAGCGCACCCTGAAGGCGATCTCGTCGGACTGGGCCAGATTCGAGATATTGCCCGGACTCATGCTGTCGGACAGGCCCGTGCGGGCGCCCGTGGCGTCGCCGGGCATGCCCCACAGCGGGCCCTGGAGTCGGGGGAACAGGAAGAACAGCGCCAGCGCCAGCGGCGCGGCGAACCCCAAAATCTTGGCGCCCAGCAGCAGGCGGCGCCCCAGCGGCGGCACCACGCCGCTGTACTGGAACGTCAGTTGCGCGCTCAACAGGGCGATAATGGCAAGCACCATCATGACGCCCATGGCGATGCTTTGCGAGTAAAAGAAATTGGTCAGCAGTAGGAAAAAGCAGAGGAAGATGACCACGAACAGGTCGCGCCGGGCGTGCATTTCCAGCATTTTAAAGGCGACCAGCAGCACCGCCATCGCAACGCCCGCTTCGCGCCCCAGCAGCGTCTTGTAGGTCATGAAAATGCCGGCCATGGCCGCGAAGGCGAGCGGCAGCAGCAGCCAGGTGGGCGGCATGCGGATGCCGCGGAACGTGATCAGGCCGCGCCAGGCCAGCGTGGCGGCGCACACCAGCGAGACCCACGGCGGCAGGTGCGCCGCATGGGGCCCCAGCACCAGCAGCGTGGCCGCCAGCAGCAGCAAGGTGTCCGCCTTGTCGCGCGAGAGCTGCAAGGCCAGGCGCGCCATCATGGGCGTTCCTTGCTGCCGTACAGCGCCAGCGCCCGCAGACAGGCCGCCTGGTGCGCCGCGCCCAGTGCCGGGGCGAATGCGTGGCCGTGCAGGCGAAAGCCGTAGGGCAGGGCGCGCTGCTCGGCGTCGAGCACCCAGCGCGTCATGCGCGACAGGCGCAACTCCAGCGCCAGCGTGGCGGGCAAGGCGTCGAAATCGAGCATCAGTTCCTCGATCGCGCCGCCTTCAAAATGCTTGGTCACCAGTTGCCCGCCCAGCGCCGGGTCGAGCCGCGCGATCTGGCGCCACGCCATGTGGCGCAGCGAGTCGCCGGCCTGGTAGCTGCGAATGCCGGCAAAGTCGTCGTGGCCCGCGTGGCCGTGGCCGTCTTCGCTGGCCACGCCCGACATCGGCAGCGGCGGCGCCACCGCTTCGGGAAACGGATAGACCAGCGCGCGCGCGTCCGGCTGCCAGTAGCTCCAGGCGCGAAACAGGCCGAGCGGAAAGCGGGTGGCCAGGCGCACCCGGGGCGCGGCCAGGTAACCGCGCGCCGTGCTGGGCGCCGACAGCAGCAGCGCCGTGCGCTCGCCCGCCGCCACGTCGGCCACGTAGCGCGCCTCGCCGGCCTGCAAAAAATCGGCCCACAGCGCGTAGCGGTCCAGTTTGCTGCGGTTGACGATGGACAGCTCGAACTGCGCCACTTCGCCGGCGAACAGGGGTTGGGCGCGCCCGGGCGCCAGGTGCAGCTGGCCCAGGTTCCGGTAGGTCAGGTACATGTCGACAACGGCGCAGGCGCCCAGCGCGAACACCAGCGCAAAGCCCAGGCTCAGGTTGTAATTGGTGGCGCCGATCAGCAGCACCAGCAGCAGCACGCCAAAGCCCACCCCGGCCCCGGTGGGCAGGATGAACACGCGCCGCTGGTTGAGAAACACTTCGCCCGGCTCGGCGTCGCGCAGCTGGAACAGCCACTGGTCGGCGCGGCGGCGCACGGCCAGGCGAACGGTTGCAAACATGGTGGCAAACACGGGGGCCGCGGGCGCTTAAAGCGGCACCGATTTTTGCAGCTGCAGCACCAGGTCGCGGCTGGCCAGAGCAACGCCGTTGGCCGACTTTAACGCGCGCAAGCGGTGCGCGCAGACCGGCACCAGCACGGCCTGCACGTCTTCCGGCACCACATGGTCGCGCCCCTCGAGCGCGGCCCAGGCGCGCGCGGCCTGCAGCAATGCGATCGCCGCGCGCGGCGACAGGCCTTCGGCAAACAAGCCATTGTGGCGCGACGCTTGCGCCAGCGCCTGCACGTAGTCGATCAGCGCGCTAGAGGCGTGGATCTGGCGCAGCCCTTTTTGCGCCAGCGCCAGTTCTTCCGGCTGCATCGCGGCCGGCAGCGCTTTCAACATGCTGCGCCGGTCTTCGCCCATCAGCAGCGCGCGTTCGGCGGCCGCGTCCGGGTAGCCCAGCGACAGGCACATCAAAAAGCGGTCCAGCTGCGACTCGGGCAGCGCGTAGGTGCCCACCTGGTGCAGGGGATTTTGGGTCGCGATGACGAAAAACGGTTCGGGCAGCGCGCGCGTGACCCCGTCCGCGCTCACTTGCCGCTCTTCCATCGCTTCGAGCAGGCCGGACTGGGTCTTGGGGGTGGCGCGGTTGATCTCGTCGGCCAGCAGCACTTGGGTAAAGATCGGGCCCGGGTGGAACACGAAGCCGTTTTTTTCGCGCTCGTAGACGGAAATGCCGGCCACGTCGGCCGGCAGCAGGTCGCTGGTGAACTGCACCCGGTTGAACTGCAGCCCCAGCGAAATGGCCAGCGCGTGGGCCAGCGTGGTCTTGCCCACGCCCGGCACGTCTTCGATCAAGAGGTGGCCGCCGGCCAACAGGCAGGTGAGCGCCTGGCGTACCTGCAGTTCCTTGCCGACGACGATCTGACTGACCTGGTGTGCTACTGCATGCAATTTTTTGAACATGGGATTGTCTTTATGGGGGCACGGCACGGCGGTTGTCGTTCAGGCATTGTAAAATAGCGCCTATCGGCACCCACCTTATCCGTCATCACGACATGTTTCCCGATTCTATTCGAGAACGGCGCATCCGGTGCAACATTGATGACGGGCGCGACAGAATCGACCATGAGCACAGCCATTTTCAGCCATCCCGAATGCAGCGCCCACGACATGGGCGAGTGGCATCCCGAATCCCCCGCCCGCCTGCAAGCGATTGAAGACCAGCTGATCGCCGCCCGTATTGACGGCCTGGTCGAGCGGCGCACGGCGCCCTCGGCCGAGCTGCCGGCCATCTTGCGCAACCACAGCGCGGCCATGGTGGCGCTGGTGCGCGAGCATACCCCCACGCTGGAAGGGGAGCACTATCCGCTCGACGGCGACACCTTGCTGTGCGCGCACAGCTACCGCGCCGCGCTGCGCGCCGCCGGCGCCGCGCTGGCCGCCACCGACGCCGTCATCGACGGCAGCCTGGCCAACGCCTTTTGCGCCACGCGCCCGCCCGGCCACCATGCGCGGCCCACGCAATCGATGGGTTTTTGTTTATTCAATAACGTGGCCATCGCCGCGCGCCATGCGCTCGACGTCCATGGCCTGGCGCGCGTGGCCATCATCGACTTTGACGTCCACCACGGCAACGGCACCGCCGAATCGTTCCGGGCCGACCCGCGCGTGCTGATGGCCAGCTTTTACCAGCACCCGTTTTATCCGTACAGCGAACCTGAACCGCAGACGGCGACCTGGGTCAATATCCCGGTGCCGGCGCGCAGCACGGGCGAGGTGGTGCGCAAACTGGTCAGCGAGCAGTGGCTGCCGGCGCTGCACGCGTTTGCGCCTAAAATGATCTTTATTTCAGCCGGTTTCGACGCCCACCGGGAGGACGACATCGGCGGCATGGGTCTGGTCGAGGAGGACTACGCGTGGATCACGCGCGCCATCATGCAGGTGGCCCGCGTGCACGCGGGCGGGCGCATTGTCAGCTGCCTGGAAGGGGGCTACAACCTGTCGGCACTGGGGCGCAGCGTCGTCGCGCACGTCAAAGTACTGGCCGAGCTGGATTGATTTTCACGAAATGTAGCGGAAAGTATACACATCGAGTATACGCATCCTGAATATCGGACATACATATTTGACATAACTCAATTACAACGGTAGCCTCATGGCTAACCGTTAGCACGGTCGTACTATTTTTTCCCGCCGCAGTACCTACAGGAGAATTAAATGAGTGGATTCATGCGTAAGTTGATGTCGATGTGCCTGGTTTGTCTGGCAGCAGTGAGCACCCAGGCCAGTGCCGAGAATTATTCCTTGTGGATCAATGGGCGCACCGGCGGCGGCGTGGTGGGCGACTACAACAGCTTTAGCTACTGGGGGCCGGGCGGCACGGCCGCCGGCGTAAATAAAAAGTCGGTCAACTGGGATGGGCGCAGCAGCATCGCTTCGCAAAACAGCAAGATCCGCGACGCGCTCGACTGCTTTTGCACGGGCGCCAACTGGTGCTACGTCGCCACCCACAGCGCCGGCGACCTGATGATGGGCTACACGCTGGCCAATTACGGCGCCTCCTCGCGCATGAAGAAAAACCCGGCCACGGCCAGCGGCGGCGTGTGCGGCAACAGCGACGGCGGCGCGCAGACCGGCTGGAACATCAAGTGGGTGCGCACCGCCTCGGGCGCCGCCGGCGGCACCGAATTGTCCGACGCCGGTTCCTGGACCACCGGCGAGCCGCTGGTGTCGGACCTGAAAACGGCCACCGCGCGCGCCATGTACGACCATAACGTCACGCGCGGCGTGATGTTTTACATGTACGCCGGGGCCAAGGGCACCGCTTACTCGGCCATCCTGCCGGGCCAGGACGATGAAGTGGTTGCCTATCACAGCACCGGTGGCGTGTCCGGCTCCGGCGGCGCCGGCTTTTGCAATCCGAGCGACTGGTTCTGCAACGACCTGACGCTGGGCATCGCGGCCAATGAAGGAGGCAAGGCCAAGTGGACCAACCATTCGGTGGCCTTTCGGGATGACGCCGAAGCGTACAACCACTACGCCAACGGCAACTGGGGCGGCATCGTCGGGGTAGTGCGCAGCGCCATGGTCAACAGTGCCTTCTAAGGCAGTCTTGCTGGGCGGGGCCGCAGCGGCGATCATCGTCGCCACTGCGGCCTGGTGGTCCGGCGCTCAGGATGGCGTCGCCGCCCCGCAGCCTGCGGCGCCGTCCATGCGCGCTGCCGGTCAGCCTGCCATTGACAGCGCAGGCCAAGCCAGCGCGGACACCCCGGTCGCCAAAGCCGAGCGGCGCCGGGCGCTGCTGGCGCAAGTGGCGCTGGCCGACACCACCTACTGCACCTACGCGGGCGACACCAAATATCCCCCCGTCTCGCGTCCGATCAGCGAGCACCCCGACCAGGTCTATCCGAACGCGCCCGTGACCGACGAGCACGCGTTGCGCGGCGCCGACGGCTCGGCCGACGCCGCCGTGCAGATCCAGACCTCGCAGTCGCGCGTGTTCATGGCCTCGGGCGAAACGGTCGCCTTTTCGGTGCGCGCCGTCGACGCCCAGGGCAAGGCGCTATCGCTGGTCATCACGCGCGCCGCCGCCCAGGGCGTCACCTACACGGGCCAGCGCGCCAGCGCCCAGATCGCGCTGGCGTTCGCCGACGATGGCGAGGGCGCCGACGCGGTGGCCGGCGACGGCGCCTTTGCCGGCATCCTGGCGCCGGCCCAGACTGGCCTGGCCAGCTTCAACGGCACCATCCGCACCGAGCTGCGCTACAGCGTGGCCGGCAAGAATGGCTTCGTGCTGTTCGACGTGATTTATACGCCCGAGCTGCCCGCCACCTGGACCGGCCAGGCGCGCGAAGCGGTCGAAGACGGCTCGCTGGTGTACTACCTGAAGGCCAACGTGCTCAAGGCCGGGCGCTACGTGGTGCAGGGCAGGGTGGACGACGCCAAGGGGCGTCCGTTTGCAATCGCCAGCTTCAATGACGTGCTGGCGGCCGGTCCCGCCGAGCTCAAGCTGACCGTGTTCGGCAAACTGTTGCGCGACAAGGAAGCGGCGCTGCCGCTGACGCTGCGCGATGTGGACGGCTACCTGCTCAAGGAAAATGTCGACCCCGACCGCGCGCTGTTGCCGCGCCTGGAAGGCAAGGTGGTGGTTGGCAAGCCGCATCCGCTGGCCGGCTTTTCCGACGCCGAGTGGCACAGCGAAGAGCGCGCGCGCCATCTGGTGGAGTTTGCCAAGGATGTGGCGCTGGCCAAGGCCGCGCTGGGGCAGTTCGATCCGGCGCTGGCGGCGCCAAAAAGCGCCTGCCTGCCATAGCCGCGTAAAATAGCGCCTTGTCCACGCGAATTTGAAAGCAAGCATGTCGATACAATGGTACCCAGGCCACATGAACGCCGCCCGCAAGAAGGCGGCCGAACAGATGGAGAACACCGACCTGGTCATCGAGGTCCTGGACGCCCGCCTGCCCGAGGCGAGCTGCAATCCGATGGTCGAGGAGCTGCGCCTGTTTCGCCAGCGGCCTTGTCTGAAGATCCTCAACAAGGTCGATCTGGCCGATCCGGCCGCCACCGCCGCGTGGAGCGCTTATTACAATCGCCAGGAGGGCGTGACCGCGTATGCGATGACGACCAAAAAACCGGGCGACGTGGCCAAAATTCCCGAGCTGTGCCTGTCGCTCGCGCCGCACCGGGGCGTGCCGACCAAGCCGCTGCGCATCATGATCATGGGTATTCCCAACGTCGGCAAGTCGACCTTGATGAACGCGCTGCTCAAGAAAAAAGTGGCCAAGGTGGGCGATGAGCCGGCCGTGACCAAGATGCAGCAGAAGCTCTATTTGGGCAAGAACATTATTCTGGTCGATACGCCCGGCATGCTGTGGCCCAAGATTGCGCTGGCCAGCGATGGCTTGATGCTCGCCGCCAGTCACGCGATCGGGTCCAATGCGCTGATCGAGGATGAGGTGGCGGTGTTTTTGGCCGAGCAATTGTTGGCCAAGTATCCGCAGTTGTTGACGGCGCGTTATGGGTTCAAGACCGAGGGGCTGGACGGCATTGCGGTCGTCGAGGGCGTGGCCGCGCGCAGGGGGTATCGGCAGAAGGGGGGCGACCTGGATTTTGAAAAGGCGTCCCATATTTTCTTGCAGGATTACCGCACCGGGACGCTGGGGCGGATTAGTTTGGAAACGCCCGAGACGCGCGAGCTGAGGCTGGCCGAGCACGCGGCCGAGATGGCGGCCAAGGCGGCCAAGGCGGCGGAAGCGGCGGCCAAAAAAGCTGCGGATAGCGCCCGGGGCAAACGCGGTACGTGATGGTGTGCCTTGGGCCGTGCCGGCATTCGGGGTTGTTTTAAATGGGTAACGGTGCAGCAGGGTTACATCGTCCTCGCGTACGCGGGGACCCATGGAACGATTGCTCAGTTGAACCGTTCTATGGGTCCCCGCGAGGACGATGTGGTGCGGGGACTGGTTATATCGATTGCGCGGGCTCTTCAAGAACGCGCCGCTTTTTACCCGCGCTGCGAGCGCGCCAGTTCTACCAGCACGAATAGGCGCGCGCTGCGCATCCAGCCCAGCACCGCCACCGTGACCTGCACCAGCAGCAGCGCGCCGAGAAAGCCCGCCAGGCTGGCGCCCGAGACGTTGATGCGCCCGACAACGAGCGCCCCCGCCAGCGCCAGGCCGACAGCGCTGATCAAAAAATATCCCCCGAAAGTGGCCAGCGGACGCTTGAGCAGCAGCTTGCAGCCCGACCACCAGGCCTTCACCGCCGACGTGCGGCGCCGCTCGATCGCCAGCGCCGCGCGTCCCGCGTCCAGCGTGGCGTGCGCGAGCGCCAGCAGCAGCGCGGCGAGCGCCAGCGCGCCATAGTCGGCCAGGTCGGCGCTCGACTCGAGTATCGCGCCGGCCCCATACTCGGCCGACGCGTCCAGTGCGATGCCGCCCAGCGCGGCGGCCACGCCCAGCACAATCACGGACCAGACCAGCATGCGCAGCATGCGCGGATATTCGGCCAGGCCGCCCGCGGTCAAGGCGCCAAAGCCCAGCGCGGCCGGGGCGCGCGCGGCGCTTGCCGCCATGCCGCTAAGCAGCGGCGAAATGAGCAAGGTGACGATCAGCGCCACCACGCCGGCCACGTTGAAGGCAGCCACGTTCTTGCCGTGCGCTGCCATCAGGTCGGCAAACACGGTCAGGTCGAGCTGCCTGGCAAATTCGGCCGCATGCACCGAGTAGTCGAGCTGCGCGCTCATCGTTTGCCAAACGGTCAGCCCGAGGATGGCGGTCGGGATCAGCATCCACAACACCCACAGCAGCAGCAAGCGCCATTGCAAGGCGGCGCGCGCCGCGCGCGGGACGGCGGCAAACGAAAATGGCGGGGTCGGGTTCATCATACGTTCGCAATCAGGGAAAAGAGGAGGGTGAAGATGGCGGCCAGGTCAGCGCTCCAACGGCGCGAGGCGCGAGTGTCCGCTTTCAGCGTGCGGCTGTCGTCCAGTTTGCTCACGTCCAGGTAATGCATGCGCTGCGGGTCCAGTTCCACCGACACCGCGCGGCTCGGCTTGAGCCAGGTGTAGCGCTGCCAGCGCGCCTCGTTGTTCCAGGTCACGGTCTCGCTGCTGCCGTCGGCGAACTTGACCAGCACCGTCTGCGGCACGGGCGCGCCGCGCCGGCGCAGCACCACGCTGGTGCGGTAAGGGAAGGGGCCCGCAGCCGCCCTGGTACCCGCTTTGGTACCCGCCTTAACGTTCGGGTTGGCCTTGTTCCATGCTGCGCGCAATGCGGCAACGCGCTTGTCGACAGCGTCCGCGTTTTCCTCGACCCAGGTGCCCTTGACGTCGCGCGTGCCGCGCTGCGGCAGCACTTCGTCGCTGGAGAACTTGTCGACCCGGTCGTCGATCTTGGCGGTGGCGTAGACCTGCTGCGCGAACACCGCTTCCACCACGGCGCGCTGGCCGCTGCCGTCGGCCAGCGCTTCGCGCAGGTCGGCCACGCTCGGATGGCGGAACTTCCAGCGCTTGTAGTATTCCTTGAATGCGCGCTCGGTCGCGTCCTTGCCCAGGCGCGCTTCCAGGTCGCGCATCATGGTGGCGCTGCGTACATACGCCGGCCCGATGCCCTGCAGGCGGTCATAGGCGTTTTCGCCAATCGGATCGGCCGGTTCTTCGCGCGGGGCGCCGGCGCGCTCGCCGTCAAAGCCCTTGGCCGAGAAAGTGATGCCGATCGCCTTCAGGAAGGGCGTGACCGGATACACGTCCTGCTTGCGCTCGACCAGCATGCGGTGGTCCCAGTATTCGTTCAGGCCTTCGTCGAGCATCGGCTCTTCATGTTCGTTCGACGCCAGGATGCCGTAAAAGTAGCCATGCCCAAATTCGTGGATGGTCACGAAGTCGATGTCGAATGCGGCCATTGTCTTCGGTTCGACGCGCGTCTTGCCTTCGACCGTCATGAAGGTCGGGTACTCCATGCCGCCCGCTTCGGCAGCGTTAAAAGGCGGGACCACGACGGTCAGCGTCTTGTACGGATACGGCCCCAGCGTGCGCGAAAAGTAGGCCAGCGAATCCTTGGCCGCTTTCATGGCCGCGATGGCGCTCGCTTTCATTTCCGGCGGGTAAATGACCGACAGCGCGACTTTCGGGCTGCCCGGGCCGGTCCAGCTCTCTTGCAGCGGCTTGGCGCTGCGATTGTCGGCCGTCCAGGCAAAGTCGTGCACGTCGCCCTGCACGTAGTGATGGGTCAGCATGCCGTTTTTTTCAACCGGCGGCGCCTGCAAAACGCCCGTCGCGCCGATGGTGTACGCCTTGGGCGCGGTCAGCGTGACGTCGTAGTTGCCGAAGTCGGCGTAGAACTCGGATTCCTGGTGGTGCTCATGCACGTTCCAGCGCGGGGCCGTTGCGCCCCGTTCGCCGGGCAGTTCGAGCACGCCGATCTTCGGGAACCATTGCCCCACCAGGTGAAAGCTGCCGAAGTAACCGGTGCGGGCGATGACGCGCGGCAGCTTGGTCAGGAAATCGATGTCCATGACGGTCGAGGCGCCCGGTGCCACCGCCGCCGGCAGGTCGAAACGCACCACCGTGTGGTCGGTCTGCGGGCCGTTGTCGGGATGGACGTACGACCAGGCAACCTTGGCGCCGCCTTGCGTCACGCTGCGCAGCGCAATGTGGCCCCATTCGCCTTGCTTGGTGCCCACGCCTGTGCGAAAACCCTTGCCGCTGTTGCGCTGTTCGGTAAAGAAGGTGCTCTCGCCGCCTTCAAAGGCGTTCATGTAGAGGTGCAAATAGACACTGCGCACTTCCACCTTGCTGCGGTTTCGCCACGTCAGTTTTTGTTTGCCTTCGACCGTGTGCTTGACCGGGTCGAGCGTAGCGGCGATCTGGTAATGGACGACCCGATCCGACAGCGTGGCTTCGGCGCCGCTGCGCTGCCCACCCCACGCATCGGGCAGGCTGGCCACGCTGACGGCGCTGCCCCGCGCGGGGGCCAGCGCAATGCCGGTATCGGTGACTGGCTGCGCAATCGGCGTGACGGCAACGTTTGCCTGCGCCATGATTTCTTCGTGGAAGACACTGCCGGCAAGCAGCAGCGCTGTGATCGACAGCACTTTGACAGCGCTATGACTGACTCTGGTTAAGGTCATGCATGACTCCTGATGGGAACGGTGTTTTTGTGCTGCGAACTATAGCTACATGAGTTATAAAAAGCCAATCAATCCGACGAATGTCGCCAAAACAATGACAAGCGGGAACGCTGGCCAGACGAAAGCAAATGCACGCGCCTGCATACGTGTGGAAACAGGGCGGGTGAAACTATCTCGAGGACCATGTTGGTACATACATTTCCGTGACGAATTTCACGGCGACGGGAGGTGGGTAGTGCGATGCCAGTCCCTATTGCATCGTGTCGAATTCGACGCCTCGTTTTGTCGAATCGTCGCCTGGTTTGAAACTTGGGCGCGTCAAGATTGCCTAATAATTCAAAGAGGCCCCAAATTCGACAAATCCAGACGGAGAACGAGTATGAATGCAATAGGGAGTCACACCGTACCCACCCACCTCGTGGCCGAGTTGGCATTGCACCTGCGCAATAGCGGCAGCAAGCTTTCCGTAGTGCAGGCTGCTACTGCCGCCATCCGTGCATGGATCGCGGCAAACTCGCCGCAACCGTCACCGGCCCCTGCCGATCCCGCAAGCAGTCAGGGTTACCAATGGAAAACCCTGTTCCTGCCCAGCGGCACCGAGCTGCGCATGTCTACCCGGCAATCGACCTATCACGCGCGCGTTGAAGGCGACGACATCCTGTTTCAAGGGCGTCGCGTGTCGCCGCGCGGCTTCACGCTCGCCGTTGTTGGCGAAGGGCGCAACGCTTGGCGCGACGTGTGGCTCAGGTTACCTGGCGAACGTTACTGGAAGCAAGCGGTCAGTTGCCGCGCCGACCAGGAACGCACGCTGCGCGGCCAGGCTGCCAAGGGGCCGGCCTCACCGGCCGACACGGTCGCCGCCGCCGCGCTCGTGATGTCCGACGCGCTCAAGACCATGCTCGAACTGGTGGAGCGGGTCAGCGCGCGCCCGGTGCACGCCGACGAGCGCCGCACCACGGGTGCGCGCCGCGAAGAAGACATTCTGGCCGACCATTGCGCTTTCGATTAGCGACGCCGCTGCGTTTATAATGGCCCCGTTTTAGTGTCCGGCTTAGTGTCCGGCTTAGTGTCCGGCTTAGTGTCCGGCTTAGTGTTCGGCTTAGTGTCCGGCTTAGTGTTCGGCTTAGTGTTCGGCTTAGTGCCCGCTCTAGTGCCCGCTGGCGTCACCGCGCCTGCGGGAACGCCGGCCTGATGTTTGTAACGCGTTAACAATGTAGAGACGACCATGATCATTCCCGCCGCGCTCTGCCGCGCACCGGCCCCGTGAAGGGCGCCGCCATGCTTCGCTTTACCATCGGCGCCTTGCTGGCGCTGGCCGCCGCGTCATCAGGCGCTGCCATCTCCGTGCTCGACGACAGCGGCGCGCGCGTCGTGCTGCAGCGTCCCGCGCAACGCGTCATCTCGATGGCGCCGCACGTGACCGAATTGCTGTTTGCGGCCGGCGGCGGCGCGCGCGTGGTCGGCGCCATCAACTACAGCGACTATCCCGAGGCGGCCCGCCGCGTGCCGGTGGTCGGCAGCAGCAGCGAGCTTGACATGGAGCGCGTGCTGGCCCTGAAGCCGGACCTGCTCGTGGTCTGGCAAAGCGGGAACACCGCGCGCCAGCTTGAGCAACTGCGCCAGACCGGCATCCCCATTTTCTACAGCGAGCCCACCCGCCTCGAACACGTGGCCGACAGCCTGACCCGCTTCGGCGTCCTGCTCGGCACCGAACCGGCTGCGCAGGAGACGGCGCAAAATTTTCGCGCCAAAATCGCCGCGCTTGAAAAACGCTACGCCAGGCGTTCACCGGTGCGCCTGTTTTACCAGATCTGGGACAAGCCGCTTTTCACGCTCAACAACAGTCAGATCGCCAGCGACGCCATTCGCCTGTGCGGCGGCGTGAATATTTTCGGCCAGCTCAAGGTCAAGGCGCCGATGGTCAGCACCGAAGCGGTGCTCGAACAAAATCCGGAAGCGATCATCGGCAGTGTGCGCGACGACTCGCCCGAGGCTGGCCTGAACATGTGGCGCGCGTACAAGGGCATGCTGGCGGTGCGCCGCAACAACCTGTTCAGCCCGCCGGAATCGCTGACCCGCGCCGGGCCGCGCATGGCTGCCGGCGTGGCCGACCTATGCGAAAAACTCGAACTGGCGCGTCAACGCCGGCGGTAACCCTGCGTTACAGAGGTAAGTAATTGCAATAATGCTCCCGCCGGCCCGGGCCTGGCCCAAAAAAGTGGTAATCTCGCGTCGTTCGCTCAATCAATCAACAAGGACTACCTTATGCGTTCCCTCCGTCTTGCTGTCGCCGCCGTCGCCATGATCGCCACCACCGCCATGGCAACTCCTGCCGATCCGAAAAACGGCGCCGAATATACCACGCTGGCCGCGCCGCAGCCGACCCAGGCGGTTGGCAAGAAGATCGAAGTGATCGAATTTTTCGCCTATCACTGCCCGGCCTGCAACCTGATGGAGCCGCACGTGGCCGAGTGGGTCAAAAAACACGGTAGCGACGTCACCTTCAAGCGCGTCGCCTTTCCCTTCCAGGGACCGGCCGATCCGGAAGCGCACCTGTGGGTAACCTTGGATGCCATGGGCAAGAGCGACGAATACGGCCCCAAGGTGTTTCGCGCCGTGCACGTCGAGCGCCAGCGCCTGATGACTGACGCGGCCATCTTGGATTGGGTGGCCAAGAGCGGCCTGGACAAAGCCAAGTTCACCGAATACTGGAATTCCTTCGGCGTGCTGACCAAGCTGCGCCGCTTGCCGCAGATGGTCTCCACCTACAAGATTGACGGCACGCCGACCTTCGTCGTCGACGGCAAATACGTCACCTCGCCAGGCGCGGTAGGCCAGGCCAACCCGGCCATTCCCAGCAGCGGCGTAGCGGGGGCCGCCGGCGCCACGCTCGACGCCCTCGTTGCCATGGCGATGAAGGAAAAAGGCTACAGCGCCGCCGCGCCGGCGGCGCCTGCGCCAGCGAAGAAAACCGTGAGCAAATGAGCGACGAAACGGAAAAAAAGATCTTGAAAATTTACGACGGGTCGCGGCCCGACGTCAAGGATCTGTTCGAGACCAGCCACGTCAATCAGGTCGCGTGGACGCTGGCGGTGTTGATGGCTGGCCTGGCGCTATGGCTGGCCATCGCCTTGGTCAATGCAGAAAACCAGCGCCACGCCTTGATGACGAAGCAATGCGAGGACAAGGTTTTCAAGGGCGAGGTTGACGTCATCTGCATGCAGGTTGTCAACTCGCGTCCCCACTGGTGGGAACACCTGTGGTACGGCCTCACGCACCTGCAGCCGAGCGTCAAAGAATAGCGCGCCAGCCCCGGTAGATCGTCGCGTTGCCAAGGCAAGTAGGTCGGATAAGCGTAGCGCAATCCGACGTGCGTGAACGTGACGCATGTCGGATTGCGCTACGCTTATCCGACCTACGACACGACGCCACTGTGGCAACATCCTCGTTTGCCAAAAATCGACGCCCCCCACTACCCCTAACCCGGCAAACTGATCACAAACCGCGCCCCTCCCAATACCACGGACTGCTCCACCCGAATCGTCCCCCCATGCAGCGCCACCGCCTTGTGTGCGATCGACAACCCCAACCCGAACCCGCCGGTGGCCCGATCGCGGCTGCGGTCAAGCCGATAAAACGGCTCAAACACGCGCGCGCGTTCCTGCTGCGGAATCCCCGGCCCGTCATCCTCCACCACAATCTCCAGCCCCGCCCCGCGCCTGGCCGACAGCACCACGGTCGCATCGCAATACTTCTGCCCATTGGTCAGCAAATTGCCAATCGCGCGCGCCAGCAAGCGGCGGTCGGCCCGGACCATGCCCAGCTGCTCGCCCAGCACCACCTGCACCTTGCAAGTTGACGGCGGCAACGCCGCCACACAACCGGCCAGCAAGGCGTCGACGCGCGCCTCCTCCAGCTGCAAGGCCTGCGCGTTATCGAGTTTGATCATCCCCAGCAACTCATTGACCAGCCCATTTAACTCCTCGACATCGCCCTCCATGGCCGCGATGCGCGGCTCGAGCGCCGCATCGCCCGCGTGGGCGCGCAGCAATTCCAGCGCAAACCCCAGCCTGGCAATCGGCGTGCGCAATTCATGCGACACCGAATGGATCAGGTTGCGCTGAGCGTCGAGCAAACTCTGGATGCGCCCGGCCATCAGGTTCATGCGCTCGGCCAGCGGATACACACTGGCCCCCGGCTTGAGTATCGCGCGCGCCGATAAATCCCCCGCGCCCACCTGGTCGGCGACCTGCGAGAGCACCTGCAAGCCCATCCAGTGCGAGCGCGACCACAGCGCAATCGGAATGAGCAGCGCCAGCGCCACGATCACATAGCGTACCGCTTCCATCTGCAGCGCCAGTCCTATATCGATGGGCAAGTCGCGCGCCAGGATTACCTCGTCGGCGCTGCCCACGTAGTAGCTGCCCGACAGGTCAACCCGCCGGTAAAACGCCTTGCCGGAGATGTCGAGCACGACCTCGCCGCGCGCGAGCGCCGCATGCAGGTCGCGCGGCAGGGCGGTGCGCGCATCGGCCAGCGCGATGAGTTCGATATTGATGCCCGACACTTCGCGCACCTTGTTCAGGCGCACCAGCCACTCGTCGCCGGGGGCCTTGTCGACATACTGTTCGATGAGAAAAATCTGGGCCGCCGCCTGGCGCCGCGCGATGTCGTCGAGCGGGTCGCCGAACAGGCGACTGATGACGAAATAGATGACGAACGTGGCCACCGTGATAGACAGCATGACCAGCACGAAAAAGCGAAAGAAGATGCGGTTCATGCACCCTTTCGCGGCAGCGCCCCACGTTCTGTTGCCAAAACCATCTGCTTTCCTCCTGCCAGCATTGTATGCGAGGCCGATCGGCTTGGGAACATTACAAATGGACGACAAATACGGGACAGTGTGAGGGGGAATGGGAATGCATTGTTGCCTAAGATGAAGTTATCGGTTTCCGTTTGCCCACCGATGCAGCAGTATCGTGGGCTTTTTTTATTCGCAGTACGCGCAACCGGTCCGGCCGCCGCACGCCTAGCGCGTCGCCTGGCGGCCCGGCCGGGTGCCATGTTACATGCCGTGCAATTACTTGCCGTGCACCTACTTGCCGTGCAATTAGGGATGTCAACGGGCAAGGTAGAATATGAGCCATCCGGACTTTCCCCTGACACCACCATGAAAACGTTTCTCGCGCCGCCGCCGCCGCTGACGCTGTTGCTCACGCTGTTGCTCACGCTGTTGTTCACCTGCAGCGCAGCGCAGGCCCAGACGCCCGCGAACAACCCGATGCCCGACGGCAGCCGCGACCTGTACATCGGCCTGGGCGCCATTACGCAGCCCGTCTACCAGGGCGGCAACGCGCGGCGCGTGCGCGCGCTGCCGCTGCTGCAGCTTGAGTGGAGCAATGGCGTGTTCGTCTCCGGCATGAGCGCCGGCATGCATCTGTCGCAGCAGCCCACGCTCGAATACGGGCCCCTGCTATCCGTGCAGACCCGGCGCGGCGCCGATGGCACCGGCGAGGCCATCGACGGCATCGGCCAGCAAACCGTCCCCGGCGTGATGCAGCCGACCAGCCAGCGCGGGGCAGCGTCCGGCGGCGACGGCTTGCAAGGCATGGACCCGATCAAGGCGCGCCTGCAGGCCGGCGCGTTTGTCAACTATGACGTCACGCCCACGCTACGCCTGACCAACAGCGTGCTGTACGGCGCCGGCAAGTGGCATGACGGCCTGGTCTGGAACCTGGCCGTGCAGCACACCGCCGCCGACATCACCGCGCACCACCGCTTGAGCTGGTCGGCGGGCGCCACGCTGGTCAACAACCGCTACAACGCCAGTTTTTTTGGCGTCGGCGGCAGCGAAGCGACCAGCAGCGGCCACCGCCCGTACGCGCCCGGCGGGGGCGTGCAGGATGTGTATCTGGGGGCGCGCTGGAACTGGGCGCTGGCGCCCGGCTGGCTGCTGGTCAGCGGGGCGCGCGTCACGCGATTGCAGGGTGACGCGCGCCATAGCCCGCTGGTACAGCGGCCGACAAATGTTTCCGTTTCTTCTGGCCTGGCCTACCGGTTCTGACATGCGCGCATTCACCTCCTTGTCCGCGTTGTTTGCACTGCTGTTCACGGCCGGATCGGGCGTGGCGCAAGTCAATGACGGGCAATGGGTGAGCTACCGCGACGCCTACCGGGCGATGGTCGCGTTCGAAAAGTACGGCAAAAGCAAGCACTTCATCCAGAACCACTTCCAGGTCATGCCCCAGGACAAAAACCTGGCGCCCGAAGGCTTGCAGCTATCGCTGCAGGGCAAGGGAACCAGTGTGAACCTGCCGCTGGACGCGACCGGACGCACCGTCTTCCCGCTGCTCAAGTCGGCATACGACGAGAATGCGGCGCTGGTGTTAAATCGCAAAGTGAGCCAGTACGTATTCCGCCCGCGCATCTCGATTGTGGTGCGAGCGGACGGCGTGTACGAAACGGGCGACCTGCGCAGCGCCTGCGAAGAAGCGCTCGCTTACCAGCGCACAGTGGACGCCACGCTGCGCGCGCTGCGTTGCACCGGCGTGCGCTTCGTCTTCGCGCGCGGCATGGTTGACCCGGGCGTACGGGTGCGCAAAGGGGAGGGCGAAGCGCTGACGACGCAAGACGGCCCGGCCTTTCCGGGCGACCCGTACGAAGGCTTCCGGGTAGTGACCTACCGCTTCAGCGCGGCGGGCGAAAAGAGCCACGTCGTCACCCAAAACGCCCCCCTGGCGATCAACCCCATCTACGAATAGCCCACCACCCGCATAGTCGCCAGCGCAACGTAGGGCGGAAAAGCGCAGATCACCCCCACGCCGACGGCGAAAACAAATACCCCTCACCCCACACCGTCTTGATCTTTTCCGAATCCACATCATCGAACTTGCGGCGCAACTTGGAAATGCAGTTATCAATACTGCGATCGAGCCCATCGAACTCAATCCCCCGCATTTTCTTGAGCAGCGCATCGCGCGAGAGCACATGACCGGCCGACTCGGCCAGCACCAGCAGCAGCTTGTACTCCGTATTACTCAGCACACACGGCAACCCGCGCCACGTCACGCTGCGGTCGCTCACCGCAATGGAGAGCGCCCCGAACACCATGCCCTGGCCTTCCGGCTCGCTCCTGCCGCTAGCGCGCCGCATCAGTGCGCGCAGGCGCGCCAGCAGCACGCGCGGCTGCACCGGCTTGTTGACGAAATCGTCGGCGCCCTGTTCCAGCACCGACACTTCATCATACGAATCCTCGCGCGCCGTCAAAATCAGAACCGGCACCGAGGAAAGCTCGCGAATCTGGCGGCACACCACCATCCCGTCCAATCCCGGCAGCATCAGGTCAAGCACCACCACATCCGGGGCCAGCGACTTGAAACTGGCCAGCGCGGTGTCGCCGCGGGTGACCAGGTCGACCGTGAATTCATAACTGTTCAAGTATTCCGTGACCAGCTGCGCCAGGCGCATATCGTCTTCCACCAGCATCACTCGGTACATGGCATATCTCCTCGGCGGCTATTGTATAAGAGTCGCGCCGCCAACGGCCAGATGCGCAAAAGGGCGGACAAATGGATACATTTGATGACACGCCAGCGTGCTGAAAATCTGCGACCGACTCCGAACATTCCAGCCCCCAGCGTGATTTTTGAATAGCACGTAGACTCCAGCGCTACCCATCTTTACCAGGAGCCAGCATGCCCGACCTGTCCACCTTCCCCATCACCAAAAAATGGCCCGCCAGCCACCCGGAGCGCCTCCAGCTCTATTCGCTGCCCACGCCCAACGGCGTGAAGGTTGCCATCATGCTCGAAGAAGCAGGCTTGCCGTACGAGCCGCACCTGGTCAGTTTTGACAGCGCCGACCAGACCTCGCCCGAATTCCTCTCGCTCAACCCGAACAACAAGATCCCGGCCATCATCGACCCGAATGGCCCGGACGGCGCGCCGCTGCCGCTGTTCGAGTCCGGCGCCATTTTGCTGTATCTGGCCGAAAAAACCGGCAAATGCCTGCCCGCCGATGCCCCCGGCCGCTACGAAACGATCCAGTGGCTGATGTTCCAGATGGGCGGCATCGGCCCCATGTTCGGCCAGCTCGGCTTTTTCACCAAGTTCGCCGGCAAGGACTATGAAGACAAGCGCCCGCGCGAGCGTTACGCGGCCGAAGCGAAACGCTTGCTGGCCGTGCTGGACCAGCGCCTGGCCGGGCGCAACTGGATCATGGGCGATGCGTACACGATCGCCGACATTGCGATTTTTCCGTGGGTCAATACGCTGAACACCTTTTACGGCGCCGGCGAACTGGTCGGGATCGCCGGCTACACCAACGTGATGCGCGTGCTGGAAGCCTTTCTCGCGCGCCCGGCGGTGCAGCTTGGCATGCAGGTGCCGCACCGGGAGTAAGCGCCCGCTAGCGGGCCGGGCGCACGTCGCTGACGATGCGCGGCAAATTCCATGCACCGCCGGCGGCCACCATCCGGCACATGCCCGAAGTCGCCGAACTGGTATGGATGAAGGTGGTCCCATTCCAAGTCCAGGCGTCGCTGGCGCGGCAGTCGCCCAGGCCGCGCTCCTTCTGGCTGGCCACGATGGCCGGCTCGTCGGCCTCGCTGCCCGAGGTGGTCACCAGCACTGGGTGAAACGGCGGCGCGGCGTCGACCACCCAGTACCCGTCGCCCACGTTGTAAGCGCCCGCCCAGCAGCGGGCCGACACCAGCAGGCGCTGCGCGTCGAGCCGGCGCACCGTCAGCGGCGCTGCCGCGGCGTCGTCCAGAACGGGGCAGTAATCCTGCTCGCCCAGGCTGGCGCGCAAGGCTTGATGCAAGGGCGCGGCCTGCGCCTGGGCCCAGTGCGCATCTGGCGGCGTGGTGCTGACCCAGCGCGCCGCATTGACCACCGGAACCGGCGTTGCCGGCAGCACCTGCGCTTCTGAGCGCGTGCCCGGCTTGAGCAAGGCGCCGCGGGTGCCGATGCGGCGCTGAAAGTCATCCATCTTGAGCAGCACCGCCGCCGCGCCTTCGCCCGACAATTGCCAGCGCTGCGTGCCAGCCGTCCAGGCGATGCTGGCCGTGCCGGGCAGGGCGGCCAGCAGCGCGCCCAGCACCTTGGGCGGCAGGGCCACATTGCTGCGCCCGGCCATCACGCTGCCGGCGTCACGCCCGTCGATGCGCAGCGTCAGCGCGAGCACCGGCGGCAGGCGCGCCGCGGCATCGACTCGCTCGCCGAGCAGCAACTGGCCGCTGACCGGCTGGCCCGGACCGGCGCGGCGCGTCAGCAGCACCGATACCGGCGCCGCATCGGCGCTGCGCTGGTAACCGGCGGCGCGGCACGTGCCGGTGTTGTCGCAGGCAAGTTCCCAGTCGGCATACGAAAAATACAATCCGGGAAGAACTTCTTGTGCCTGGGCGGAATGGGCCAGGCAGGATGCGGCAACAATGGCCGGCAGCAATGAACGAAAGCGCATGACGAGATCCCTCGAGATGAGAATCCACTATCGCTTGTGATGAAAAAAAGGCCCTTGTCTTGCGACAAAGGCCTTGTTTGCAGCGCGCGCCGCGGTGCGCCGCACAGCGCGCGCCGTCGCTTGTTACGCGAAGTTCTTGGCCACGAAGTCCCAGTTGACCAGGCCCCAGAACGTTTCCACGTACTTGGCGCGCGCGTTGCGGTAGTCGATGTAGTAAGCATGCTCCCAGACGTCGCAGGTGAGCAGCGGCTTGTCGCCGGTGGTCAACGGGCAGAGCGCGTTGGACGTGTTGACGATATCGACCGAACCGTCGGCCTTTTGCACCAGCCATGTCCAGCCGGAACCGAAGTTGCCCAGGCACGACTTGGTGAATTCTTCCTTGAACTTGTCGAACGAACCCCACTTGGCGTTGATCGCGTCCGCTGCGCCGCCTGCTGGTGCGCCGCCGCCGGCCGGCTTCATGCCGTTCCAGTAAAAGGTGTGGTTCCACACCTGGGCCGCATTGTTAAAGATGCCGCCGGACGATTTTTTGATGATCTCTTCGAGCGACAGGTTCTCGAACTCGGTGCCCTTGATCAGGTTGTTCAGGTTGGTGACGTAGGTCTGGTGATGCTTGCCATAGTGGTATTCGAGCGTCTCTTTGGAGATGTGCGGCGCGAGCGCGTCCATGTCGTAGGGGAGTGGCGGCAGTGTATGTTCCATGGCTTGTCCTTTGGTGTTGAGAGCGTGATTGGCGTTAAGAGCGTGATGAATGTGAAAACGACCCTTATTGTAGTGCGTCTCGGCTTTCGATGCAGGCTAATCCAGTGCGCCCTGCACGCTGGCAACCCCGACCTCGGCGCTGCCCTCGGCCAGGCGGATGTTGAGCAGTTGGCGCGGCGCGATCTGGGACGGCGAGCGTAGCACGTTTCCGGCCCCGTCGCGCACGATCGCGTAACCCCGTTCCAGCGTGCGCTGGGGATTGAGCAGCTCGAGCTGGGCCGACAGCGCGCCCAGCGCATGGCGCCGCTGTCCCAGCTGGTAGGCGAGCGCGCTGGCCAGGCGCTGGCGGTGCGAGTCGATCTCGATCCGGCGCGCGCGCGCATCGGGCTTGTGGCTGGCCCAGCGCGCGCGCAACTGCGCCAGCGCAAAGCCGTGCCGCCCCACCGGCGCGCGCACCGCGTGCGTGAGCGCGGTCGACAGCGCCACCAGTTTCAGGCGCTGGTGGCCAATCTGGGCCGACGGGCTTTGCAGCCTGCGCGCCAGGTTGTCGAGCGACTGGCTGGCCTCGCCCAGCGTGCGCCGCATTGCGCGCCGCAGGTCGACGGCGTCGGCACCCAGCGAGGCCATCCAGTCGGCGTGCGCGGTGGCGGCCAGTTCCGCCGCTGCGGTGGGCGTGGCGGCGCGCACGTCGGCGGCAAAGTCGGCAATCGTAAAGTCCGTCTCGTGGCCCACGCCGGCGATCACCGGCATGCTGCACGCGGCGATCGCGCGCGCCACGACTTCTTCGTTAAAGCTCCACAAGTCTTCGATCGAACCGCCGCCGCGGCACACCAGCAGCACATCGACTTCGACCCGGAAAGACGCGCTGGCAATCGCCGCGGCGATCCGTTCGGCCGCGCCCTGGCCTTGCACCGGCGCCGGGTACAGCACCACGCGCACGTGCGGCGCGCGCCGCTTGAGCGCGCTGAGAATGTCGCGCAGGGCCGCCGCGTTGGGACTGGTGACAATGCCCACGCTGCGCGTAAACAGGGGCAGGGCGCGCTTGCGGTCCTGGTCGAACAAACCCTGCGCGCCCAGCGTGTCCTTCAGGCGCAGGAACGCTTCGTAGAGGGCGCCCACGCCGGCGCGCCGGATCGCCTCGACATTGATCTGATAGTCGCCGCGCGCCCCGTACAGCGTGACGAGCGCGCGCACCTCGACCTTGTCACCTTCGCGCGGCGTAAAGCCGGCGAACTGCGATTTGCCGCGAAACATCACGGCGCGCACCTGGGCGGCATCATCCTTGAGCGTGAAATACCAGTGGCCGGAACTGGCGCGCGTAAAATTGGAGATTTCGCCGCCGATCCAGGTGAGCGGAAAGGAGCGCTCGAGCAGGCGCGCCACCTGCGCGTTGAGGGCGGTGACGGTCAGTACCGGCGGCGGTGTATAGCTGGAATCGGGGTCGGGCGAAGTCTGCATGGGGAAAGCTGTCCACAAAAATTTACGACGGTCATGCTTATGTCACAGTTCCGCCGCGACATCAAGTATTTTTTATAAGTGTTTGATTATAAAAGAAAAACGCTGGCTGCGTCATTTAGAGGCAGTGGACGAAAACCCTTATAGATCAATGACTTTGGCGAACCGCTCCATAGTTGCTCACAAAGTTATCCACAGATTCTGGTGATAGATCCACAGGAGCCGGCCCGCCCTTGCGCTGGTAGCAAAATGGGCCGACTCCATGCATACTTTGGCTATTCGACAACCTTTATCCGGACGCGGCAGATGACAACAAGATCCATGGCGGCGGCGCTTCCGACACGTTTGAAGGGCGCGACTGTCCGAACAGTCGGCGCAGTTGGGGCAGTTGGGTCAGTCGCCGCTTTTGTCTGCTTTGCGCTGGCCGGATGCACCCACACACCGACCGATGCGGACGTCAGTTTAGGCTGCGAACCATGGAAAACGACGTCCCGCTGGAAAGGACCTGATCCGTCCGACATCCCCCGACCATCAAGCAGTCCCATCGTTCGCAAACTCGACCTGTCGGACAATGGCGAACTGATGGACCGCTGCCAGTGGACGGACGTCCTGCTTGAAATCGGCGGCGGCGCTACGGCGACGGGCAGTGCGCACCGGTCGAAATTCGTCGTCTTCTACGTGCATGGCTGGAAGCACAATTCTGCTCCTGCAGACAGCGACCTGCAAAATTTTACCGCGCTCGTTGCCAAGCTGACGGACGCCAAAAAGAACAGCGGGCAAGACGTGGTGGGCGTGTTCATCGGTTGGCCGGGTGCCTCTAGTCCCGTGCCGGGCTTGAAAAACCTCACGTTTTGGGACCGCAAAAATGCGGCGGACCGCGCCATTGCCGTCTCAAACGTCACCAAGCTGCTGGGCGCCGCGGCTAACATCAAACGGCGCCGGAGCGATCCAAAAGACTTCATCACCGCCATTGGCCACAGCTTTGGCGCGCGCATCTTGTTCTCATCGGTCGCGCCCGTCCTGCTGCACAACCAATCGATGGCCCATCCGGGCGGCCACGGCGTCTACGATGCCTTTTATGGCGCGGCGAACCTGACGATCTTGCTCAACCCGGCCTTCGAAGCCTCCCGGTTTTCCGCCTTCAACAGCAACCGGCGCATCCAGGAACAATACAACCGGGCGCAAGAGCCCACGCTGCTGACAATTTCCACCTTAAACGACTATCCGACGCGCTTTGCCTTCTCCGCGGGGCAACTCCTGACGGGCCGCTGGAGCGAACGGGAACGTACTACCTTGGGCAACTATGGCGACTACGTCACGCACACGCTGCGCAAAACCGCGAGCGCGCCACAGCAGCTGGCCGACGCGCGGTGGTTCGATCAATTCTGTGAAAAGACAAAAAACGAGCGTGGCAATGAGGAGACGCTGTGCCTGACCCGTACCGCGCAGGAAGCGCAGCCTGGCAATCCTTTTCTCGTCGCCCGCACCGACGGCACGATTTTGAATGGCCACAACGGTATCTGGAAAGATACCTTCCAGACCTGGCTGATCAAGTTCATCGAAGCGACTGAACTTGCCCAGCGCCAGCAAAAATAGCCCGCCTTGCCGCACAATTCGGGCCGCGCGTCAATTCGGGGTCAGACCACAAGTGGAAAAGCTGGCGGCGCTACAAACTTAAGCAGGTGCAAAAAGTCATTTGTTTTCAATGGCTTGTCGAGCAACCCGAACGGTTGCACACAAAGTTGTCCACAGAAGATGTGCAAAAGATGAAGGAAGGAAAAGGCAATCTGGACGCCGAAGTGTCGGCTATGGCGTCGGAAAAGGACGTAGTCGCCTGGGCGGCCCCCTTATCCGACAAGCGCCGTCGAGACCCCTGTCGCTCTACCGGAACGAATCGAAAATGGCAACGGTCTGGTTCTGGATATCACGCCAATGGGGAAGCAGAGCCGAGTCGTAGTCCATCGAAAATTCCAGATGCCGTACCCGGTCTTGATACGTGTGATCGCAGTGCTGACCTTTCAGCTGGCGCGCATAGGCACTGCATTGAATCAGCGTGCAGGCCGCGCCGCTGCTGTCGTCCCAGTACATAGACACCGGCCCGCCATAGGTTCTGGCATCGTTGTAGGGCGGCCTGGACGGCGCGTTGAAGCGGTGCAGGCCGCCGAAATGGCGTTGCGGGTCGCGCTCGAAAACATCCTTGTCAGTCAGGAGCATGGCATGTCCCGGCTGGTCCGCGTGGGCGATCGTGTAATTCATGCAGGTGCGTGCCGCTCTCGTTGCCAAGTCGGCGTCAACGGCCGGCGTGTAGCCCAGCACCGCCACCTTGATCCAGTCGGTATGCGCGTAGGCACGCAGGAAGTCGGCGCGCTCGCGCGGCAGCATGGGCACCATGCTGGGATAGCGGAAACCCCATAAATTGTCGGTGATGAATCTGCGTCCGGCCACCATGCGCGTGGTGGCAAGAAAGGTATAGCGCTCTGGGGGAAACACCACGTGCACCCCGTTCAGGTAGCCGTCGAGCGGGGGCGCCGGCGCCTTGGGCCCGCGCAGCATCAATGCCAGCACCGCGGCCAGCACCGCGGCCAGCGCGCAGGTCGCCAGGACGGGATAGATCTCTTTCATTATTTCTCCTGCGGACAGGCCCGCAAACTGGGTGGATCAGCGTTCGCGCAGGCTTTCGCCGCCGGCCTTTTGCACGGGACTTAACAGGAAATCGATAATGCGCCGGCGCCCGGTCTTGATTTCGGCCGTGATGTTCATGCCCGGCGCCAGCGCCACACGCTTGCCATCGATGAGCATATCCTTTTGCGCGAACGTCAGCGTGGCCGGATAAAAGGCGCCATGCTTGTCGTCCGTGACGGCGTCGCTGGTGACCACGTCGACCCGCGCGCGCACCGTGCCGTAGCGGGTGTACGGAAAGGTCTCGAGCTTCACGTCCACCATCTGGCCGGCATGCACGAAGCCGATGTCCTGGTTGGCCACGCTGACCTGGGCGCTGACCTGGGCCGAATCGGGCACCACGATCATCAGCTCCTGGGCCGGGGTGACCACGCCGCCGGCGGTATGGATGGCCAGTTGCTGGATCACGCCGGCCACCGGCGCGCTCAGGTGGGTCAGCTGTTTGCGCTGGCTTGCCTTGCTGTGTTCGGCGTCGAGCTGCTGGTAACGGCTCTTGGCCTGCGCTTCGCGGTCGCTCAGGCTGCGCACCGCTTCGGCGCGGTAGGCCGCCTTGGCCTGCACCGATTCCTGCAGCGCCGAACGCGCTTCGATCAGGCGCGCGCGCTGGGTTGCCAGGTCGCGTTCGAGCTCGATGCGCTCGCGCGTCTTGTCCTGGGTGGCGTGGCCCGACATATAGCCCTGGCCCACCAGCTGCTTGAAGTCCGATTCGCGCGACTGGGCCAGCGGCACCGTCGCCTCCAGCTTGGCAACGCCCGCCTGCACCGTGTTCATTTCGGCCTGGCGGTGATCGCTGTCGGCGTCAAGCCGGGCCAGCCGCGCGCTGATGTCCAGCCATTCCGACTGCAGCTGGGCCGCATGCTGCGCGTTGTCACCGGCATCCGTGCGCCGCCCGTCGGCCAGCGCACGGAGCAGCGCGGCGCTGCGCTGCTGTTCGCTCAGGGCCGCGCTGCGCTGTTCAGCCACGCTGGCCTGGTCGGCACTGGCGGCGGTGGGGTCCAGTTCCACCAGCAGTTGGCCGGCCTGCACATGCTGGCCATCCTTGACCAGCACGCGCCGCACCACGCTCGCTTCGAGCGGCTGAATCAGTTTGGTGCGGTCGCTCACAATGATGCGCCCCGGCGCCACCGCCACGATATCGACCTGGCCGATGATGGACCAGGCCAGCGCCAGTACGAATAGTCCCATCAGGCACCAGGCCAGGCGCCGCGGCGCCGGGTGGGGCGGCGTTTCCTGCAGGCTGATGGCGGCCGGCAGGAAGGCCAGTTCGTCGGCCAGGCGCGCCGGACCGGCCAGCGCGGCGCGCTCGTCCCAGGCCGCGCCCAATACGCTGCGGTAGCGCGCGAGCAGCGCGCGCAGCGGATGGGGAGCGCCGCTCATGGCTGCGCCGCCGCAGCGGCGTCGATCGGCTGGCCGCCATCTTGCATGCGCCACAAGTGCGCATACAGGCCCGGCTGGGCCAGCAGCGCATCGTGGGCGCCGGCTTCGACGATATGGCCCTTGTCCATGACGATGATGCGGTCGGCCCGGCGGACCGAGCTTAAACGGTGGGCGATGATGATCACGGTGCGTCCCTTGCAGATCTGCGCCATGTTGCGCTGGATGATCGCCTCGCTTTCGTAGTCGAGGGCGCTGGTGGCCTCGTCCAGGATCAGGATGCGCGGATTGGTAAACAGCGCCCGTGCGATGGCCACGCGCTGGCGCTGGCCGCCGCTCAGGCTGCCGCCCTGTTCGCCGACCATGGTGTCGTAGCCTTCGGGCAATTCGCTGATGAACTCGTGGGCGCCGGCCATGCTGGCCGCGCCGATCACCGCTTCCAGCGGGGCGCCCGGGTCGGCAATGGCGATGTTTTCGCGCACGCTGCGGTTGAACAGCAAATTGTCTTGCAACACCACGCCCACCTGGCGGCGCAACTGGGCCGCGTCGATCAGGGCGATGTCGATGCCGTCGACCAGCAAGCGTCCCGCTTCGGGCGAATACAGGCGCTGAACCAGCTTGGTCAGCGTGCTTTTTCCCGAGCCGGAGCGGCCCACGATGCCGAGCACTTCGCCGGCGCGAATGGCCAGCGACACGCCGTTGAGCACGGGCGCGGCCTGCGGCCGGTAGCGGAAGGTCACGTTGTCGAGCGTGACATGGCCCTGCAGCTGGGGCAGTTGGGCGGCGCTCGCCGGCGCCACTTCGGTGCGGGTGTTGAGGATGTCGCCCAGGCGCGCCACCGAAATGCCGGTTTGCTGAAAATCGGTCCACAATTGCGCCATGCGCATGATCGGCTGCGACACGCGCTGGGCGAACATAGTGAAGGCCACGAACTGGCCCACCGTCATTTCATTGTCCATCACCAGATGGGCGCCGTACCACAGCGTGGCCGCCCCCACCAGCTTGCCGATCAGGTTCACCCCCTCGTGGGCGATGCTGGCCAGGTTCTGGGTCTTGAAGCTGGCGGCGACATAGGCGGCCAGTTGCGCGTCCCATCGCTTGCCGAAAGCCGGTTCGAGCGCGGTCGCCTTGACGGTCTGGATCGCGCTCACCGTTTCCACCAGCATGGCCTGGTTCTCGGCGCCGCGCGCGAACTTCACGTCCAGGCGCTGGCGCAGCAGCGGCACCACCGCCAGGCTGAGGCCAAAGTAGAGCGGCAGGCTGACCAGCACGATCAGCGTCAGCGCTACGCTGTAAAACATCATCAGCGCGATGAACACGATGGAAAAAAACACGTCGAGCACCACCGTGAGCGCGTTGCCGGTTAAGAAATTGCGGATATTTTCCAGTTCGCGCACGCGCGCCACCGAGTCGCCCACGCGGCGCGCCTGAAAGTAGGCCAGCGGCAGCTGCACCAGGTGGCGGAACAGGCGCGCGCCCAGCTCGACGTCGATGCGGCTGGTGGTATGGCTAAAGACGTAGGCGCGCAAGGCACTGAGCACGCTCTCAAAAATGACCACCACCACCAGGCCGGTCACCAGCACATCGAGCGTGGTCACGCCCTTGTGCACCAGCACTTTGTCCATCACGACCTGGAAGAACAGCGGGCTGACCATGGCGAACAGCTGCAGAATGAAAGAAATGAGCAGCACTTCGCCGAGCAGCTTGCGGTATTTGACCAGGCTGGGAATGAACCAGGAAAAGTCGAACTTGGCCAGCGCGCCGGTCAGGCTGGCGCGGCTGGCCACCAAAATCAGCTGGCCAGTCCACTGGGCGGCGAAGGCGTCCAGCGCTTCAATCATGGGTCGCCCGCCGTTGCGGCCCGCTTCCTGGTACAGCACGCGCTGGCCGTCGCACTGGGCCAGGATGACAGCGCGCAGCGTGCCGTGCTCGCTGTGCATCAATGCCAGCGCCGGCAAGGGGGTGCTGCTGAAACGCTCGGCGGTGGTGTTGCTCAGTTTGGCCTTGAGGCCGAGATGACGGGCGCAGTGCAACAGATCGTTCACCGAAGGGGCGTCGCTGGGGGACAGGCCGAGCTGGTGGGCGACGGTGGCCGGGTCGGCGGGCAGTTGGTGAAAGTGAGCGATCACGCACATCGCACGGAGCGCCGCCAGCGGGTCCGACGCCGACTCTGGCGCAACACCGGGCGCGCTGGACGCCTGGGCGGCACCATCGGCTTGCCCCTCGACTGCCACCTGCATTGACATCTGCACTGCGCTTGCACCTGCCATGCTGCTGCTCCATTGTCCAAGAGCTAATTCCAGCGACCGGGAAATAGTTGCGGTATTATACTTGTTGCCAAGAAATAATCACACAAGGAAATAAATTTTCCAGTTGCCGGCAGTCTTTGCGCGCGCTGCCACAAAGTTTGGCAGGTAAGAAATTGCTTTACCTTTCAACGACTTGCACGACTTCCATGCGCCTTGCACACACAGTTGTCCACAGAAGGTGTGCAAAACTTCGCCGCTGCCGCTATAGCGTGCTGCCATGTTATACAACGGGGTCAGACCACTTTTGCCGCGGGGCAGGCGCCACAAAGTTAAGCAGGTGTAAAATTTCCTTTGCTTTCAAACAGTTGTCGAGCTCCCCGAACGGTTGCACACAAAGTTGTCCACAGAAGATGTGCAAAAGCTCGCGATTGTGGATAAGTGGCGATGCCTTCAATTTACGCACCGGCATATATCCTATAAGAATCAATGACCTGCGGCAGTGCCAGGATCGTTGCACACAATCTTATCCACAGAAGTTGTGCAGAACTTGCCAGGCCGGGAAGCCCGAACCGATCACCTGCGGCTGCCGGTCAACCGGCGCCGTGATTAATTTTCTACTGCCTTGTTTTTGCGCATGACTATTTTTCTATTTAAAAACAAAGACTTGGCGACTTGCCGCGATTCTTGCACACAATCTTATCCACAGAAGATGTGCAGAACTGTACTTGCCGTCCGGCTGGCAACACGTTACATTGCCGGGGTTCGTTCCGATCCGGTAGTACCCTTACTCAGGAGTTTGTTTTGCTCGCCATTCTTCAAGCTGCAGGCTGGCCTATCTGGCTATTGCTGATTGCCTCCATCGTCGCCGTGACGCTGATCATTGAACGCTCCATCTACCTGCGCCGCTCCAAGCTGCTGCCCAAGCAGCTGCTCGACGAGGTCATTCGCGTCTACCACAATGGCAAGATCACCCCTGACGTGATCGACAAGCTGCGCATCAATTCGCCGCTCGGCACCGTGCTGGCCGCCGCGCTGCGCAACGTCGAAGCGCCGCGCGAGATGATGAAGGAGTCGATCGAAGAAGCAGGGCGCGGCGTGGCCCACCTGCTGGAACGCTTCCTGACCACGCTGGGCACGATCGCCTCGCTCGCGCCGCTGATGGGCCTGTTCGGCACCATCGTCGGCATGATCGAGATCTTCGGTTCGCAGTCGGCCAGCGGCGCCAATCCGGCCCAGCTCGCGCACGGCATTTCGGTCGCGCTGTACAACACCGGTTTTGGCCTGGCCATCGCCATGCCCTCGCTGGTGGCGTACCGCCATTTCCGCGCGCTGGTCGACTCCTTCATCATCGACATGGAAATGCAGGCCGTCAAATTCGTCGACATCGTCCACGGTGCGCGCAAATGATGGACTTTCGCCGTGGCCGCAAGCGCGAGGATCCGGAAATTAACCTGATCCCGTTCATCGACGTGCTGCTGGTGATCCTGATCTTCCTGATGGTGACGACCACCTACAGCAAGTTTACCGAACTGCAGATCACGCTGCCGACGGCGGACGCCGAAAAAGCGCTCGACAAGCCGTTTGAATTGAACGTGACGGTCGACGCCAAGGGCAACTACACGATCAACAACACCGCGGTCTCGTTTCGCAGCGTGGCCGACCTGGCCGAAGACATGAAGCGCGCCGCCGGCGCCGCCAAGCCCGAAGGCGCGGCGGCCGACGTCAGTCCGGTTGTGATCGTCAACGCCGACCAGTTCGCGATGCACCAGATGGTCATCAACGTGCTGGAAGCTGCGCGCCTGGCCGGCTACGACAAGCTGACCTTCGCCGCGCAGACCGGCACCAAGAAGTAACAGGGACGCGCGGGTAGCTTTCCGCGCTCCCTGGCTTCTCCATCCGATCGCCCATGGCTTCCCCTTCCTTTGAAACGACGCTCACCCGAGCCTGGCAGCGCCGCGGGTTGCTGGCCCGCGCGCTGTGGCCGGTCTCGCTGCTGTTTCGGGCACTAACAAGCCTGCGCGCGCTGCTGTATCGCACCGGCTTGAAGCAGTCCACGCACCTGCCGGTGCCGGTGGTCGTGGTCGGAAACATCTTCATCGGCGGCACCGGCAAGACCCCGCTGACGATCTGGCTGTGCGGCGTATTGCGCGAAGCAGGCTTTCGGCCAGGCGTGGTCTCGCGCGGCCATGGCGCCAGCGGCCAGGCGCCGCGCGCCGTGACGGCGGCGTCCACGCCGCAGGAAGTGGGCGACGAGCCGCTGCTGATCCACGTGCGCAGCGGCTGCCCGGTGGTGGTGGGGCGGTCCCGCGCGGCGGCCGCGCAAGCGCTGCTGGCGCTGCACCCCGAGGTCGATATCCTGGTCTCCGACGACGGCTTGCAGCACTACGCCTTGCAGCGCGACGTCGAAATCATGCTGTTCGACGCGCGCGGCGCGGGCAATGGCTATCTGCTGCCGGCCGGTCCCTTGCGCGAGCCGGCCACGCGCCGGCGCGATTTCACCGTCGTCAACGCACCGCAACTGACCGACGCGCTGCGCCAGGCCGTGGGCGGCCAGCCGTACCGCATGCAGCTTGAAGGCGCGCTGGCCGAGCCCTTGCTGCGCCCGGGGCAGGGCGTGGCGCTGGCGTCGCTGGCCGGCAGGCGTATCGTGGCGGCGGCCGGCATCGGCAATCCGGCGCGCTTTTTCGCCATGCTGCGCGCCGCCGGCCTGGACGTGGACGAGCTGGCGCTGCCCGACCATCACGATTTCCTGGACCAGCCGTTTGCCGGCTTGGACGCCGAGATCATCCTGATCACCGAGAAGGATGCAGTAAAATGTCGGCAAATTGAACATCTCAAAGACGACCCGAGACTGTGGGTCGTTCCGGTGACGGCGCAGCTTGACGCCGCGCTGGCCGAACACATTGTGGAGAAATGCCGTGGACGCTCGCCTGCTTGACATCCTGGTCTGCCCTGTATGCAAAGGGCCGTTGGAGTACGACAAAAAAGCGCAGGAACTGACCTGCCGCCCCGACCGACTGGCCTTCCCGATCCGCGACGGCATCCCGATCATGTGGGCCGACGAAGCGCGCAAGATCGAGCCCGTGTAATGGGCGCGGCCAACGGTTTCATCGTCATCATCCCGGCGCGCCTGGCTTCAACGCGCCTGCCGAACAAGCCGCTGGCCGACCTTGGCGGCAAACCGATGGTGGTGCGGGTGGCCGAACGGGCCGCCTTGTCGGGCGCTGCGCGGGTTGTCGTGGCCACCGATCACGACGACATCGCCGCCGCCTGCATCGCGCACGGGGTGGAAGTGTGCATGACGCGCGCCGACCATCCGTCGGGCACCGACCGCATCGCCGAAGTGGCGCGCGCGCTGGAACTGGCGCCCGACGCGGTGGTGGTCAATCTGCAGGGCGACGAGCCGCTGATCGACCCGGCGTTGCTGGGAGCTGCTGCCGCCTGCATCAGCGACGCGGTGCCGATGGCCACTTGCGCCCACCCGATCGGCGACGCAGCCGACGCGTTCAATCCCAACGTGGTAAAAGTGGTGCTCGATAAACTGGGACGGGCCCTGTATTTTTCGCGCGCGACCATCCCGTGGCACCGCGACGCGTTTGGCGCCGATCGGGCGGCGCTGCCGGCCGGGTATGTGCCGCTGCGCCATATTGGTTTGTACGCCTACAGCAACCGCTTCCTGCAAGTGTATCCGGGACTTGAAGCCTCGCCCCTGGAAGACATCGAAGCGCTGGAACAGCTGCGCGTGCTGTGGCACGGCTATCCGATTGCGGTGCACGTGACCGACAGTGCGCCGGCGGCGGGGGTGGATACGCCGGAAGATCTGGCGCGCGTACGCAAGCACTACACACAGTAAAATCACCTCCCATCGTCCTCGCGAAACGCGGCGTTTTTTCGGGATCGGGCGTAGGTCGGATAAGCGCAGCGCAATCCGACGTGCGTCAACGCGACGCATGTCGGATTGCGCTGGCGCTTATCCGACCTACATTCCTCACTGCGGCACGCAAAACCCGGTATCTGAGTTTACTTACGTGAACATTGCAAGCCATTAAAAACATCCCCGTTTTGCGCCATATCAAGCAAAAAGACGGCAATTCACCCCCCGATTGGCGTTGACGCATACTTTTGTGGTAAGTTTCGTATCAAGGTCATCGCATATGCATCACCACCAATTTTAAATCAGTCTTAGGAATTTTTTCATGCGTCTCATTCTGTTAGGAGCACCCGGCGCCGGCAAGGGCACCCAAGCTAACTTCATCAAAGAAAAATACAACATCCCGCAAATTTCCACCGGCGACATGCTGCGTGCCGCCATCAAGGCCGGCACCGAACTTGGCCTGGCTGCGAAAAAAGTGATGGATGTGGGCGACCTGGTGGGTGACGACATTATCATTGGCCTCGTCAAAGAGCGCCTGAAAGACGCAGACTGCAAGTCCGGTTATTTGTTCGACGGTTTTCCACGCACCGTCGCCCAGGCCGACGCCATGAAAGAAGCGGGCGTGGGCATCGACTACGTGCTTGAAATCGACGTCCCTGACGAGCTAATCGTGGACCGCATGAGCGGTCGCCGCTCGCACCCCGCCTCGGGGCGCGTGTACCACATCACCAACAATCCGCCAAAAGTGGACAATATCGACGACGTCACCGGCGAGCCGCTGGTTCAGCGTCCCGACGACAAGGAAGAAACCGTCAAGAACCGCCTGTCGGTCTACCATAACCAGACCGAAGTCCTGCTGGGCTACTACAACGACTGGGCCACATCGGGCCTGGCCGGCGCGCCAAAATACCGCCGCATTTCCGGTGTCGGACCTGTCGACACCATCCGCGACGCGGCCTTCGCGGCGCTGTCGGAATAAATGTAAAAACAGATGTAAAAAGAAGCGGACGCCAAGTCCGCTTTTTTAATGCGGATGCTTTGCCATCCCTCGCTCCAGATGTTGATTCAACGTTTTGCAGTGCGCAGTAAGGCAGGCCTACCCGGCCTTTCGGATGTGTTTTTGTGTTACTTGAAAAAATAGGATAAGGGGACGACATGGCAGAAAGCTATTTGATCTTTGCAGTGGCATGCGGCGTGATCGCCGTCATCTACGGTCTGCTCACGCGCAGCTGGATTCTCAAGCAGGACCCCGGCAACGCCCGGATGCAGGAAATCGCACAGGCCATCCAGGAAGGCGCAGCCGCCTACCTCGCGCGCCAGTACCGCACCATTGCCATCGTCGGGGTGGTGCTCCTGATTGCCATCGGCATCCTGCTCGACATGAGCACCGCCATCGGCTTTGCGCTGGGCGCCGTGCTCTCGGGTGCGTGCGGCTTCATCGGCATGAACGTCTCCGTGCGCGCCAACGTGCGCACCGCGCAGGCGGCGACCAAGGGCATGAACCAGGCGCTCGACGTTGCCTTCAAGGGCGGCGCCATCACCGGCATGCTGGTGGTCGGCCTGGGCCTGCTGGGCGTCACGCTGTTTTACTGGATGCTCTCGCGCCAGGCTGCCGGCAGCGCCCTGACTTCCCACGACATCATCAAGCCGCTCATTGGCCTGGCCTTCGGCGCCTCGCTGATCTCGATCTTCGCGCGGTTGGGCGGCGGCATCTTCACCAAGGGCGCCGACGTTGGCGCCGACCTGGTGGGCAAGGTCGAAGCGGGCATCCCCGAAGATGATCCGCGCAATCCTGCCGTCATCGCCGACAACGTGGGCGACAACGTCGGCGACTGCGCCGGCATGGCCGCCGACCTGTTCGAAACCTACGTCGTCACCCTGATCGCCACCATGCTACTCGGCGCGCTGATGATCACCAACGCCGGCACCACCCCGGTCATCTATCCGCTGCTGCTGGGCGCCGTGTCGATCATCGGCTCGATTGTCGGCTGCTCGCTGGTCAAGGCCAAGCCGGGCAAAAAAATCATGTCGGCCCTGTACACGGGCCTGTGGTGGGCGGCCGGCCTGTCGCTGATCGGCTTTGCCGCCGTCACCTGGATGGTGTGGGCCGAAGAAGCGATGCGCATGAAGATGATGGGCTGCGCCGTGGTTGGCATTGTCCTCACCGGCCTGATGGTCTACATCACCGAGTACTACACCGGCACCGAATTCAAACCCGTGCAGCACATCGCCGAAGCCTCCACCACCGGCCACGGCACCAACATCATCGCCGGCCTGGGCGTGTCGATGAAGTCGACCGCGTATCCGGTGCTGGCCGTGTGCGCCGCCATCCTGGCCTCGTACCAGATGGGGCAGTTGTACGGGATTGCGATTGCCGCCACGTCGATGCTGTCGATGGCCGGCATCATCGTCGCCCTCGATGCGTACGGTCCGATCACCGACAACGCCGGCGGCATCGCCGAAATGTCGGGCATGCCTGAATCGGTGCGCGCCATTACCGATCCGCTGGACGCGGTGGGCAACACCACCAAGGCCGTGACCAAGGGCTACGCAATCGGTTCGGCCGGCCTGGCCGCGCTGGTGCTGTTTGCCGACTATACGCACGCGCTGGAATCGGCCGGCAAGGCCGCCTCGTTCAGCCTGTCGGACCCGATGGTAATCGTCGGCCTGTTCATCGGCGGGCTGATTCCCTACCTGTTCGGGGCGATGGCGATGGAAGCGGTGGGACGCGCCGCCGGCGCCGTGGTGGTCGAAGTGCGGCGCCAGTTCCGCGATATCAAGGGCATCATGGATGGCACCGGCAAGCCGGAATACGACAAGGCGGTCGACATGCTGACCGCCTCGGCGATCAAGGAAATGATCTTGCCGTCGCTGCTGCCGGTGGTGGTGCCGGTGGTGGTGGGCATGCTGCTGGGGCCTGCCGCCCTGGGCGGCCTGCTGATGGGTACCATCGTCACCGGCCTGTTCGTCGCCATCTCCATGACCACGGGCGGAGGCGCATGGGACAACGCCAAGAAGTACATCGAAGACGGCCACTTTGGCGGCAAGGGCTCGGAAGCGCACAAGGCGGCGGTCACGGGCGACACCGTGGGCGATCCTTACAAGGACACGGCCGGTCCCGCGGTCAACCCCCTGATCAAGATCATCAACATCGTCGCGCTGCTGCTGGTGCCGCTGCTGCCGGTGACGGGCTGGATTGCCGTCACGCCGGCCGCGGCGATGCATGCGCCGGCAGTGATGCCAGCGTCGCCCGTGGCCCCGCTGCCGATGGCCGCGCCGGCGGCGCAGAACATCGAACCGTCGGTGGTGCCGATGCCTGCGCCGACACCGGACGTCGTCCCCGCCAATCCGGTACCGGCCGATCTCAAAAAGGATGAAGGCGAACCGGTCCAGCTCAAGTAGCGCGCCACTGAGTTCACCCCTGTTTCCTTAACCAAGCCGTCCGGCCCCCGCCGCGCGGCTTTTTTTCATGAAACTCCACCCCGGGGTGGATCTGGTGTTGCTGCTGCTTGAATTTTGCGCGCGCGGACCTATACTTTTTTGTGGGAGTTCATTTTTAGAGGAGGCCATCATGTCCCGCAAATATATCGATTGCCGCGAGTTTCCCAGCGAATCCAAGTGCACCGTCACGATTGCCGCCGACAGCGACGCCGAGTTGATGGAAGTGGCCGTGCAGCACGCGGTCAGCGTGCACAATCACCAGGACACGCCAGCGTTTCGTCAGCAACTGCGCGAAGCCATTCGCGAAGGCACGCCAGCCTGACTGGACCGGTTGCCCGTCTTGCACCATGCTTCATTGAAAGGCATGGTGCAAGGCGTAGCCTTTTCAATCACCGCCACGTCGCGTCAATATTGCTGCTGAACGCGCCGTTAAAACACGCCCATCTTGTTGGCCGCCGCGCGCAGTTCGCCGCGGAAATCCGGATGCGCAATCGCAATGAGCGCCTGCGCGCGCTGCTTGGCCGACTTGCCGCGCAGCTGCGCCACACCGTACTCGGTGACCACATAGTTGACGTCATTCTTGCTGGTGCTCACATGCGTGCCGGGCGAGAGCACGGGCACAATGCGCGACAAGGTGTTGTCCTTCGCCGTCGACGGCAGCACGATGAACGACTTGCCCCCGCGCGAACGGTTGGCCGCGCGCACAAAGTCGCTCTGGCCTCCCGTGCCGGAATAGGGCAGGTGGCCGATGCTCTCGGACCCGCACTGGCCCAGCAAGTCCACCTGCAAGCTGGCGTTGATCGACATCAGCTTGTCGTTTTGCCCGGCGATGTACGGGTCGTTGGTAAAGTTCGACGGATGCATTTCGATCATCGGATTGTGGTGCATGAATTGGTACAGCTTGTTCGAGCCCAGCGCGAAGGTCGCCACCATCTTGCCTTTCATGAAGCTCTTCTGGCGGTTGGTGACGGCGCCGCACTCGACCAGCGTGAGGATGCCGTCGCCCATCATTTCGGTATGGATGCCCAGGTCGTGCTTGCCGGACAGTTGCATCACGACGGCGTCGGGAATGCCGCCGTAGCCGATTTGCAGCGTCGAGCCGTCGTCGATCATGTCGGCCACGTATTTGCCGATCGCTTCTTGCACCGGCCCGATGGTCGGCAAACCCACCTCCATGACCTGTTCGGCGCTCTCGACGATGCGCGTGACTTGCGAGATGTGCACGTGGCACTGCCCGTGCGCGAACGGCACGTTGGGATTGCACTCGAGCACCACTGCGCGCGCCTTGGCCACGGCAGCCATGGTGTAGTCGGTGCCCAGGCTCAATGAAAAGAAGCCCTGTTCATTTATGGGCGAGGCCAGCGAAAAGACCGCGTCGGCCGGCATCAGGCCGTCGTCGATCAGCTTGGGGAGTTCTGAAAAATAATTCGGAATGAAGTCGCACCAGCCGGTCTGGCCCGCCGCGCGCGAGGCGCCGCCCAAAAACAGCGCCGCGTGACGAACGTGATGAGCCGTGTCGATGTCAAAATAATCGAACTTGCGCATCGCCAGAATTTGCGCCACCTTGACGTCCTGAAACGTTCGGCGCTGGCTTGATAGCGCCGTCAACAACGCCGGCGGCTCGCCCACGCCGGTGGGCACGATGATCATATCGCCATCGCGCAATACGGCCAGCGCCTCGGCCGCCTTGCATAATTTTTCCTGGTACATCTGCTGTGCCGTTTGCATAATGCGTCTCCTATAGTTTGCGCCATGGTACAGGGGCAAACTGACCCGTGCCTGACGCAGTGTCTGACGTAGGGCTAGCTGCGGGCCTTGTTACAAAGTGTTTCGCGCGCTAACGAACCGTGGTCCGCAAGCACATAATGAGCTGTTGGCCATGCGCCCCCGGGAGGACCTTCATGAACCTGCTGAAACCAGTCTTGCTCTCGGCCCTCGCCGCGAGCGCCTTGTTCGCAAACGGCGCGGCAGCAACCGAACGGCCGCCGCGCGTGGGCGAGGAAAGAATCGTGCCGAAAAAGCCGGCTGACGGGAAACCCGCGCCCGCCAAAAAGCCGGCCCAGCGGCGTGCCGTTCGGCAAGTACTGGACGACGATGTGCGCCCGGCGCCGCCGCCGGCAGTGTATGCACCCCAATTGACGTCGCCACCATCCTCGCTGCCGGTTCCGGGCGTGGCGCCGGGGCCGCTGAACCTCAACTGCGTGGGCGCCACCTGCACCGACGCCAACGGCGGCCGCTTCAATGGCGGGGTCGGCACCACGCTGATCAGTCCCCAGGGCAAGTTATGCAATAACAATGGCATGACGGTGCAGTGCTTCTAAAAATTGCGGCTGACCGGTTTTTCCCGCCCAAAGTTCGATACAATCGGGTTACTTGACGTTTACGTAAACGTTACACAGAACTTTTAAGGGAATATCATGCAAATCGAAAACAATGTATTTATCATCACCGGCGGCGCATCGGGCCTGGGCGCCGCTACCGCGCGCATGCTGGTCGAGGCGGGCGCGAAAGTCGTGCTGGCCGACGTGCAGGTGGAAGCTGGCAAAGCGCTGGCCGCCGAATTGCAAGGCAGCTTCGTCAAGTGCGACGTGACTTCCGAGGCCGATGGCCTGGCCGTCGTGGCCGCCGCCACCGCGCTGGGCACGCTGCGCGGACTGATCAACTGCGCCGGCGTCGCACCGGCCGTCAAAACCGTCGGCAAGGATGGACCGCACCCGCTCGACGTGTTTCAGCGTACCGTCAACATCAACCTGGTGGGCACCTTCAACATGGCGCGCCTGGCTGCCGACGCGATGGGCAAGCTTGACGCTGCCGAGTCGGGCGAACGCGGCGTGATCATCAACACCGCTTCGGTGGCGGCCTACGACGGCCAGATCGGCCAGGCCGCTTACGCTTCCTCGAAGGCGGCCGTGGTCGGCCTGACGCTGCCGATGGCGCGCGACCTGGCGCGCAGCGGCATCCGCGTAATGACGATCGCCCCCGGTATTTTTGAAACGCCCATGTTGATGGGCATGCCCGAAGAAGTGCGCACCGCGCTGGGCAATATGGTTCCGTTCCCGCAGCGCCTGGGCCGCCCGTCCGAGTACGCGCAGCTGGCCCGCGCCATCATCGAGAACACCATGCTCAATGGCGAAACCATCCGTCTTGACGGCGCGATCCGCATGCAACCGAAGTAACGCAATTCCTGTACGATACCGGTGTTCAAGCGCGCGGCCTGGGGCCGCGCGTTTCATTTGGAGAGTACATGGTCAAGTTGAAGCTGCTGGCGCTGGCCTGCGCGTGTGTCGTTAGCCAGGCGCCGGCGCAAGATGCCGTCCAGGCGGCGCCTGAAGTGGCCACCGGCTACGCCGCCAAGGCAGGCTGGGCATCGAAAAAATTCATGGTCGCCGCAGCCAATCCGCTCGCGGTCGATGCCGGTTACCAGATGCTCAAAAAAGGCGGCAGTGCGATTGACGCGGCCATCGCGGTGCAACTGGTGCTCACGCTGGTCGAGCCGCAGTCCTCGGGCATTGGCGGGGGCGCGTTCCTGATGCACTATGACGGCAAGACCATGCAAGCGTTCGACGGGCGCGAAACGGCGCCTTCGGCCGCCACCGAGAAGCTGTTCCAAAACCCCGATGGCACACCCGTCTCGCGCATGACCGGGGTGGTGGGCGGGCGCTCGACCGGCGCGCCGGGCGTACTGCGCATGCTCGCCATGGTGCACAAGCAGCACGGCAAGCTGCCATGGAAGGTGCTGTTCGCGCCCGCCATCGGGCTGGCCGAGCACGGCTTTGCCGTCAGCGCGCGCCTGAACGGCTTGCTGGCCTACGACCAGCACATCGGCAAGGATCCGCAAGCCGGTGCTTATTTTTACAAGGATGGCAAGCCGTGGCCTAGCGGCCACGTGTTGAAAAACCCGGCGCTGGCTGCCACCTTGCGCGAAATCGCCGCAGGCGGAGCGGAAGTGTTTTACACCGGCCCGATTGCGCGCGATATCGCCGCCAAGGTGGCATCGCACCCGACCAATCCGGGCTTGCTGACGGCGGCCGACATCAAGGCTTACCGGCCCAAGCTGCGTTCGCCCGTGTGCAGCGACTACCGCGCCTACACCGTGTGCGGCATGCCGCCGCCCTCGTCAGGCGGGATCGCAATCGCGCAACTGCTCGGCATTCTGGAAACGCGCAACCTGGGTGCCTATCCGCCGGTCGATGGCGTGCCCGCCACCGAGGCGCTGCACCTGATGACGGAAGCTGCGCGCCTGGCTTACGCCGACCGCAATCGCTACGCGGCCGACACCGACTTCGTGCCGCTGCCGGGGCGCGGCGTGGCCGGCCTGATCGACAAAGCTTACCTGGCCAAGCGGGCCGCGCTGATCGGCGAAAAATCAATGGGCACCGCGCCCGCCGGCACCCCGCCCGGCATGGAGGTGGCGTGGGGCCGCGACAACGCGATCGAAACGGCCTCTACCTCGCACGTGGTGGTGGTGGACGGGCGCGGCGGCGCGGTCTCGATGACGACCTCGGTGGAAGACGCTTTCGGGTCGCGCCAGATGGTGCGCGGTTTCATCCTCAACAACCAGCTCACCGATTTCTCGTTCGATTCGGCCGACGCCGACGGGCCCGTCGCCAACCGGGTCCAGGCCGGCAAGCGCCCGCGCAGTGCCATGTCGCCCACGATCGTGTTCGACCGCGCCAGCAAGAAGCTGGTGATGGCGGTCGGTTCGCCCGGCGGGCCGGCGATCATCAACTACGTGGCCAAGACGCTGGTGGGCACGCTCGACTGGGGGTTGAACGTGCAGCAGGCCATTAACCTGCCCAATTTTGGCAGCCGCAACGGACCGACGGAGCTGGAGACCGGGCGTTTTCCGCCGGCGGTGCAGGAAGCGTTAAAGGCGCGCGGGCACAGCCTGCGCAGCTTCGAGATGAATTCCGGCCTGCACGCGATCGAGCGCATCAACATTCATGGGCAAGACTGGTGGTTCGGCGGCGCCGACCCGCGCCGCGAAGGCGTAGCCAAAGGCGACTGAGCGGGAACGGTGCACGAATCCAAACGGAAATCCACCCCCCGTTGGGGATGCTGTGGTGGTCTGTCCCCAAAAATGCTCAAACCGCAAGGTTTTGCTATCGTACACGCCTTAAACCCTGATACCCTTGCTGTATGGGAATAGAACAGAAAACCGGCTTGATTCTTTCCGGGGGCGGTGCGCGCGCCGCTTACCAGGTGGGCGTGCTGCAAGCGATCTCCCAGATCCTGTGGGAAGCGGGCTGGCGCCCCGCGCGCAATCCCTTCGATATCATCTGCGGCACCTCGGCCGGCGCGATCAACGCGGTGGCCCTGGCCTGCCGCGCCGACAACTTTAGCGAAGGCGTGCAAAAGCTGCTCGACGTCTGGGAAAACTTCACCGTCGACCAGGTCTACCGCGCCGATTCGCTGGGCGTGATCCGTTCTGGTGCGCGCTGGCTCTCGCTGCTCTCGTTCGGCTGGCTGCTGCGCAAGTGGCGCGCCTCGCCGCCTACTTCACTGCTCGACAACACTCCGCTGGTGGGCCTCTTGCACCGCATGCTCGACCTGCCGCGGCTGGACGCGGCGCTCGGCGACGGCTTGCTGCACGCGCTGGCCGTGACCGCCTCGTCCTACACCGCCGGCAACCACGTCACCTTTTACCAGACCGCGGCCGACATCGCGCCCTGGATCCGCATGCAGCGCATCGCCATGCAGCACCAGATCGGCGTCGAACACTTGCTTGCCTCGTCCGCCATTCCCTTCATTTTTCCGGCCGTGCCGCTGTACCTGGGCGGGCGGCGCGAGTTTTGCGGCGACGGCTCGATGCGCCAGCTGGCCCCCATTTCGCCGGCCATCCACCTCGGTGCGACCAAGGTGCTGGTGATCGGCGCCGGGCGCCTGCACGAACCGGCCGTGCACGACGCCGAGCAGGCGCGCTATCCGAGCCTGGCGCAAATCGCCGGCCACGCCATGTCGTCGATCTTTCTCGATTCGCTGGCGGTCGACATCGAACGGCTCAACCGCATCAACCTCACGCTGTCGATGCTGCCGCCCGAGTACCTGGCCAAAACGCCCCTCAAACCGGTCGAGCTGCTGGTGATCGCGCCCTCCGAACGGCTCGACACCATCGCCGCGCGCCACACGGGCAGCCTGCCGGCGCCGGTGCGCACCATGCTTTCGGGGATCGGCGCGACCGAGGCGCGCGGCGCGGCGCTGGCGTCTTATCTGCTGTTCGAATCGAGCTACACCTGCGAACTGATACGCCTGGGCCAGCGCGACACCCAGGCGCGCAAAACCGATGTCCTGAAGTTTTTCGGCGACTAGGCCCAAGCACAACATGAAAAAGGACATCGCATGAAAGCGCTGGTAGTGGACGACGATATTGTTTCGCGCATGGCCTTGATCGACCTGCTGTCGGTGTATGGCGTGTTCGACCTGGTCGAAGCCGAAGACGGCGAGGCCGCCTGGGCCCTGCTCGAGGCGGGCCTGCGCCCCGTCATCTGCTTTTGCGACGTGCGCATGCCGCGCATGTCCGGCATCGACCTGCTGCAGCGGATCAAAGCCGCGCCGGCACTGGCCGCGCTGCCTTTCGTGCTGGTGTCCTCGGCCTCGGACCGCGACACGGTGCTGCAGGCCGTGGCGCTGGGCGCGGTGGGCTACATCCTCAAGCCGCTGCACGCGCTTGAGGCGCGCGCCCACCTCGACAAAATTTTCAAGGTCACGCTCGACAAGCTGGCCGAAGACCCGCTCGTCACGGCCCAGCGCCTGCACATCGGCAGCGAGCGCCTGCTGGCCTACCTGGGCGCCTTCGGCGAGCAGCTCGACAGCGGGCGGCGCGACCTGGCCGCGCTGCTGGAGGCCGGCAATACGGACGACGCCAGGCTGCGCGTGGACGCTTTTTTGAACGGCTGCGCCACGCTCGGCCTGTGGCAGGCGGCGGCCACGCTCGACGTGGCGCGCCAGGGCGCCAACGACAGCGCCAGCCTGGACGCGGCCTTGTGCGCCGTGGCCGATGCCGTGCAGCGCCAGGCCAGGCGCGTGCGCGCCGCCGGCGCCACGCCGGCTAGACGCGCCGCGGCCTGACATTTTGACCTTGCCGACCCGCGCCTGCTCTCACGGTCCGATGTTGCGGCGCTTCGTCGCGCTGCCTACCGCCTTGTTCTCTGCCTTGTTCTCTGCGTTGTTCTGGCGCTTGTGCTGTCTGCTGTGCTGCGTGCTGGGCTTGCTGCCATTCTGGCTGCCGTCAGCCCAGGCCGCGCCCGGCGGCGCGCCGGCGCGCACGCTGCGCTTCGAGCACCTGTCGGTGGACCAGGGCCTGGCCCAGGAATCGGTGCTGGCCGTGGCCCAGGATGGCGACGGCTTCATGTGGTTCGGCAGCCAGGGCGGCCTGTCGCGCTTTGACGGCTACCGCGTCATCAACTACCGCAACGCCACCGGCGACGCGCGCAGCCTGGTCAACAACTGGGTGCGCGTGCTGCACATCGATCCCAAGGGCCGCATGTGGATCGGCACCGACGGCGGCCTGGACCTGTTCGACCCGGCCACGCGCAGCTTTCGCCACTACCGCCCGGGCGAGGCGCAGCGCAATGGCAACGGCAACCGGCGCATCCGCACCATCGTCGACGACGGCCACGGCGCCCTGTGGCTGGGCACGGGCGACGGCCTGCAGCACTTCGATCCGGCCAGCGGCGCTTTCCAGGCCTGGCACCACGACAGCGCCAATCCGGCCAGCCTGGCCGACGACCAGATCGGCGCGCTGGCGCTGGACCGCGCCGGCACGCTGTGGATCGGCACCAATGCGGGCCTGGACAGCCTGGCCGGGCGCGGCGCACCGTTTATCCACCATACCGCCGCCGGCGCCGATCCGAAGTTGACTGCCGTGGCGGCGCTGATGGCAGACCGCAGCAATACGCTGTGGATCGGCAGCCAGGGCGGCCTGGAAAGCTGGAAGCTGGGCCAACCTGGCGCGCCGCGCGTGGCGCTGGGCGCCGCGCACGGCTTGAAGGCGGGCGCCATCAGCGCCTTGTACCAGGATGCCGAAGGCGCCGTGTGGGTCGGCAGCTGTGTCGACGGCCTGTATCTGTGGGACGGCGCCGCGCGCCGCTTTGCCAACTACCGCCACGCGCCGGGCGACAACCGCAGCGTGGGCGACAACCAGGTGTCGGCCCTGTACCGCGATCGCGTCGGCACCTTTTGGGTCGGCACCTGGTACGCGGGCGTGAGCCGGGTCGACTTGAACAGCGGCGGCTTCGCGCGCATCGTGCGTCAGAGCGCCGCGCCGTATGCGCTGCTCGACAACAAGGCGCGCGCCATCCTCGACGCCGGCGACGGCAAGCTGTGGATCGGCAGTAACGATGGCTTGAGCCGGGTCGACCCGGTCAGCGGCGAGGCGCGCTTTTACCGGCACGACGCCGCCGACCCGAACACACTGGCAGGCCAAACCGCCAGCGCGCTCGCGCGCGATCGCCAGGGCGCGCTGTGGGTGGGCAGTACCACGGGCCTCACGCGCATCGACCCGAGCGGCGCCATGCAGCGCCACGTGCTGGCCAACGGCGACGCCGACAGCAATACCATCCGCGGCATGCTCACCGACCGCGCCGGCATGCTGTGGCTCACTTCGCGCGGCGGCCTGCACCGGCTCGACCCGGCCAGCGGCAAGGTACTGACTTACCGCCACGATGCGAGCGACAGCACCAGCTTGTCCGACAATATCGGTCGCCCGATCCTGGAGGACCGGCGCGGCCGGCTGTGGATCGGCACCTTCGACGGCCTCGAGCTGCTCGACCGCGCCAGCGGCAAGTTCCGCCACTTCAGGCACGATGCGCGCAATCCGGAAAGCCTTTCCCACGACGAGGTGCACTACCTGCTTGAAGACAGTGCAGGCACGCTGTGGGTGGGCACCGCGGGCGGCCTGAATCGCATGCGGATCGGCGCCGACGGCCAGGCGCGCTTCAAACGCTACACGGTGCAGGACGGCATGGCCGACGAAGGCGTGGCGGCCATGCTTGAAGACGGCGCGGGCAAGCTGTGGGTCAGCACCAACAGCGCCATTTCGCGCCTCGATGTCAAGAGCGGCCAGTGGCGCAACTACAGCGCCATCGACGGCACCATCGAAGGGGCGTACTTTGACGGCTCGGCGCTGCGCGCGCCCAACGGGGCCATGTACTTTGGCGGCTTCAATGGCGTGACGGCGTTTTTCCCGGATGCGATCCACGACAATGGCATGGCGCCGCGCGCCGTCATCACGGGCTTTCAGATCTTTAACAAGCCGGTCGAACAGGTCCACCCGCGCCTGTTGACGGCGCCCATCGAAAAAACCGGCGCGCTGACGCTGGCAGCGGCCGACTCGGTGTTTTCGTTCGAGTTCGTCGGCCTGCACTACGCCGCGCCCCAGCGCAACCGCTTCGCCTACCAACTGGTGGGCTTTGACGAAAACTGGGTCGTCACCGACGCGGCGCGCCGCTTCGCCACCTACACCAACCTGGACCCGGGACGCTATTCGTTCCGCGTCAAGGCGGCCAACAAGGACGGCGTGTGGAGCGCGGACGCAGCCACGCTGACGGTGACGATCCTGCCGCCGTGGTGGAAGACCTGGTGGCTGCGCATGGGCGCAGCGCTGTTGGTGCTGGGCAGCGCCTGGGGCGCCTACCGGGGCCGCCTGTCCGGCCTGCAGCGCCAGAAGGAGCGGCTCGAGCGCCAGGTGAGCGCGCGCACGCTCGAAATCGAGCAGCAGAACCGGCTGCTCGAAACCCAGAAGGGCGAACTTGAAACGCGCCGCAGCGACGCCGAAAGCGAGCGCTGCGAAGCGGACCTGCGCCGCTCCGAGGCCGAGCGCCAGAAGGCGGAAGTGGAGCGCCAGAAGGAAAACGTCGAGCAAGCGCACCGCAATATCTCGGTGCTGTCCGAAATCGGACGCGAGCTGACCGCCACGCTCGACATGGAAACCATCATGATGACGGTGTACCGCCATGTGCACCACCTGATGGACGCGCGCATTTTCGGTATCGGTTTTTTCGACGAGGCGGCCGGCCAGCTGACGTTTCCGTTCGCAATGGACCAGGGCGTGCGGCGCCCGCTCTACAGCCGCGCGCTGTCCGATCCGCTGCAATTGGCCGTGTGGTGCCTGGAACACCGGCGCGAAGTGTTCATCAACGACATCGCCACTGAGTGGCCGAATTATCTGGAGGCCCCGCCCAGCGCGCCGCCGCCGTCGGCGCTGCTCGACAACGCCCTGGGCTCGCTGCCGGTGTCCACCATGTACGTGCCGCTGATCGTCAAGCAGCGCGTGATGGGCGTGCTGTCGGTGCAAAGCGTGGAAAAGAACGCGTACCAGCAGGTGCACATGGACATGCTGCAAACGCTGGCCGCGCACGCCGCCGTGGCGCTCGACAATGCGCGCGCCTACCGCGAACTTGAAGAGACCCAGGCCCGGCTGGTCGAGCAGGAAAAGCAGGTGCGCGTGGCCAAGCTCAAGGCGGAGGATGCAACGCGCCAGAAGTCCGAATTTTTGGCCAACATGAGCCACGAAATGCGCACCCCGCTGGCTGGCGTGATCGGCATGCTGCGCTTTGCGCTCAAGGATGCGCACCTGCAGGACAATACGCGCGAACAGATCGCGCGCGGCCAGGCCAACGCCCAGTCGCTGCTGACCATCATCAATGACCTGCTCGACTTTTCCAAGATCGAGGCCGGCAAGCTGACGCTCGAGCACATCGATTTTGCGCTCAAGCCCATGCTCGACAACGTGGCCACCCTGTTCGAGGGCCAAGCCGCCGCGCGCAGCATCGATTTTGCCATCGAGCTCGATGCGCGCCTGCCGCCGTTCGTCAAGGGCGACCCGACCCGGCTGCGCCAGGTGCTGGTCAACCTGGTGGGCAACGCCTTCAAGTTCACCCATGCCGGCGCGGTGCGGGTGCGGGTCGAGCCTTTGCCCGGCGCGCCCGAACAGTCGCACCTGATCCGCTTGACGGTGCAAGACAGCGGCATCGGCATTGCGCCCGACGCTTTGAGCAGGTTGTTCCAGAAGTTCGAGCAGGCCGACAGCACCACCACGCGCCGCTACGGCGGCACCGGCCTGGGACTGGCGATCTGCCGCCAGCTGGTCGACCTGATGGACGGGCGGATCGAGGTCGACAGCACGCTCGGGCAGGGCAGCGCCTTCAGCGTGGTGCTGCCGCTGGCCGCCGGCGTGGCGCCGGCCAGCGCGCACGATGCGCCGCTCGCGCCGCACCCTTACCGCCTGCGCGTGCTGTGCGCCGAAGACTTCCCGACCAACCAGATCATCATCCGCATGATGCTCGAAGAACTCGGGCATGAAGTCGACATCGCCGACAATGGCGCGCTCGCCGTGGCCGCCTGCGCCGCCGTGCGCTACGACCTGATACTGATGGACGCCCGCATGCCGGAAATGGATGGCGCCACCGCCACGCGCCTGATCCGCGCCGGCGGGGTGCGCGGCGCCCCGGTGCAGGACAGCGCGCTGATGATCGTCGCGCTCACCGCCAACGCCAGCGAGGAAGACCGCGCGCGCTACCTTGACAGCGGCATGGACGACTTTTTGAGCAAACCCGTCGATGAAGCTGCGCTCCACTGCCAGCTCGGACGCGCCATCGCGCATCAGCTGGCGCGCGGCATTGCAATGGCGCCCATGGCCGCACCCGGCGCGCCGGCGCCAAGCACCAGTGAACTGGACACCATGTTCGGCGTGTTTACGGGCGGGCCGGCGCTGTCGATCGCGCCGCCGCACAATGCGGGGCGCCGCAGCAGCGACCTGAAAGCGCGCATGCGCGCCGCGTTCGTGGCCGACCTGCCTGGACGGCGCACCGACCTTGAGGCCGCCGTCGCCGCGCGCGACCAGTTCGAGGCGGGGCGCCTGCTGCACGGCATGCGCGGCAGCGCCGCCTACCTCGACGCGCGCGAACTGCACGCGCTGTGCGGCGAACTGGAAGCGGGCGCCGACGCGCGGCAGTGGGAGCAGGTCGAGGCGGGCCTGCCGCAGCTGCGCGTTCTGCTCGACCACTTTGCGGCCAGCGCCAACCACGCCAGCAGAGGGTAGGGCTGGTTATCGCACGTGCTTTTCAAGCTGCGCTCAAAACATGGCCTTGTTCAATTTGAGTTGTTCAATATTTAATGCTTAAATCGCCCATGAATTTGCTGTAATATTGATTGACTTGCCATACTACGAGCAGGCCTCACAATGGAGACAGGCATGAAAGTTCTGGTAGTCGACGACGACGTGGTCTCGCGCATGGTGCTCATGCACCTGATCGACGCGTGCGGCAAATTCGACATCCTCGAAGCCGAAGACGGCGAGGATGCCTGGCAGCAAATGGCAGACGGCCTGCGCCCCGCGATCTGTTTTTGCGACCTGCGCATGCCGCGCTTGTCTGGCATGGATCTGCTGGCCCGCGTCAAGTCCGACAGCGCGCTGGGCGCCATGCCGTTCGTGCTGGTCACCTCCGCCAACGACAGCGCCACGGTCGGCCAAGCCGAAGGCCTGGGCGTGGACGGCTACCTGGTCAAGCCGTTCCAGGGCGAGCAGGTCAAGACCTACATGGCGCCGTTTGCACCCGCGCCCACGCCCGGCGCCGAGACCGCGCAGGCCACCATGCAGCGCCTGGGCATCAACGGCGAACGCCTGCTGGTCTATCTGGGCGGCTTTCAGGCGCAGCTCACCAGTGCCAGCGGCGACATCGCCGCGCTGCTCGCGGGAGGCCAGTCGAGCCAGGCGCGCGTGCGTCTGGAGCGCCTGCACGCCGGTTGCCTGACGCTCGGCCTGGGCGAGGCGGCCGCCATCCTGCGCGGCTTTCCCGAAGGCACGCTCGACGACGAGCAGGTGCGCGACGCGCTGGGCGAGACAGTGCGCGCAGTGATGCACCAGAGCGAAGCGGTCAAGCGGCTGCAGCGCGCCGCCTGATCGCTGGGAGCTTGAAGCGCCGCGAGCCTGCCGAGCCTGCCGGGCCAGATGCGCCGCCACGTTTGCCGCCTGGTTTGCGATTTGTCTTGATCGGGCGATAGTTTAAGTCTAAAGTATCTGCTCGGATATTTGACTGAACCGCATCGGGGCGACCATGACACGCTTGACTGCACCAGTATTGAGCCCATCGGCCTACCAGGACACGTTCGCGCGCGAGCATCTGCCCCCGCCCGAGCAGTGGCCCGACTTCCATTTCGACCTGCCCGAGCTAGCCTATCCCGCGCGCCTGAACTGCGTGGCCGAACTGCTTGACGCGGCCGTGGCCAGAGGCTGGGGCGAGCGCATCGCCGTCATTGGCGCAAGCGAGCGCTGGACCTATGGCGAACTGCAGCGCCGGGTCGACGCGATTGCCCACGTGCTGCGGCGCGACCTGGGCCTGGTCAGCGGCAACCGCGTGCTGCTGCGCGGCGCCAACAACCCGATGATGGCCGCCTGCATCCTGGCCGTGCTCAAGGCGGGGCTGATCGCCGTGCCGACCATGCCGCTGCTGCGCGCGCGCGAACTGGAGGCCATCGCGGGCAAGGCGCGCATCGACGCGGTGCTCTGCTCGGCCAACCTGCGCGGCGAGATCGACGCTCTGGCTGGACCGGTTTCCCACATCGTCTACTTCAACGCGCCGGGCCAGCCGGATGCGCTGGAACTGCGCATGGCGCGCCACACAACGCCCTTTGCAGCGCTGGACACGGCCGCCGACGACGTTTGCCTGATCAGTTTTACGTCGGGCACCACGGGCGTGCCAAAAGGGACGATGCATTTTCATCGCGACGCACTGGCCATTTGCGACTGCTTCCCGCGCCACACGCTCGCCTCGCAGGCTGACGATATTTTTATCGGCACGCCGCCGCTGGCGTTCACCTTTGGCCTGGGCGGACTGCTGCTGTTTCCGCTGCGCGTAGGTGCGGCCGGCGTGCTGCTGGAAAAACTCACCCCTGACAGCTTGCTGGCCGCGATTGCCAGCTACCGCGCCACCGTCTGTTTTACCGCGCCCACTTTTTACCGCCAGATGGCGCCGCTGGCCGCCGGTTTTGATTTGTCCAGCCTGGCCAAGAGCGTGTCGGCCGGCGAAGCGCTGCCGCTGGCCACGCGCGACGCCTGGCAGGCGGCAACGGGCCTTTGCATGATCGACGGCATCGGCGCGACCGAACTGCTGCACATTTTCATTTCGGCCGCCGGCGACGACATCCGGCCCGGCGCCACCGGCAAGCCGGTGCCCGGCTACCAAGCCTGCATTATCGGCGCCGACGGGGCGTTGGCCGGCCCCGGCGTGATCGGGCGTCTGGCCGTCAAGGGCCCGACCGGCTGCCGCTACCTGGCCGACGCGCGCCAGCTGGACTATGTGCACGACGGCTGGAATCTGACCGGCGACGCCTATGAAATGGACGCCGACGGTTATTTTTACTACCGCTCGCGCACTGACGACATGATCATTTCGGCCGGCTACAACATCGCCGGCCCGGAGGTGGAAGACGTGCTGCTGCGCCATCCGGCGGTGCTCGAATGCGCCGTGGTGGGCCGCGCCGACGACGAACGCGGCCAGCTGGTCGAGGCCTACGTCATCGTCAAGCCGGGCGTGGCGGCCGACGCCGCACTGGTGCGCGATTTGCAGGATTACGTCAAGGCGCAGATTGCGCCCTACAAGTATCCGCGTGCGATCACCTTCATCGACAAGCTGCCGCGTACCGAAACGGGCAAGCTTCAACGCTTCAAACTGCGAGCCGCATAAATGAACATCGTCTGTATCGGCGGGGGACCCGCCGGCCTGTATTTCAGTCTGCTGATGAAAAAGCAGAACCCGTCGCATGACATCGTCGTCGTCGAGCGCAACCGCCCCTACGACACCTTTGGCTGGGGCGTGGTGTTTTCCGACCAGACGCTGGGCAACCTGTCGCTGGCCGATGAAGAATCGGCGCGCGCCATCTTGCAATCGTTCAACCACTGGGACGATATCGACATCTTCTTCAAGGATGAACGCATCACCTCGGGCGGGCATGGCTTTTGCGGCATCGGGCGCAAGCGCCTGCTCAATATCTTGCAGCGGCGCTGCGAAGAGCTGGGCGTGCAGCTGATCTTCGAATGCGATGTCGAGGACGACCAGCAGATCGCCGCCGCTTACCAGGCCGACCTGGTGATCGCCTCCGATGGCTTGAACAGCCGCATTCGCAAGCGCTATGCGGCCACTTTCCAGCCGCAGGTGGAAGCGCGCCGCTGCCGCTTTGTGTGGCTCGGCACGCGCAAGAAGTTCGACGCGTTCACGTTCGCCTTCAAGCAAACCGAGCATGGCTGGTTCCAGGCCCACATTTACCAGTACGACGCCGACACCTCGACCTTTATCGTTGAGACGCCCGAGGAAGTATGGCGCAACAGCGGCCTGGAACAGATGACGCAAGAAGAGGGGGTCGCGTTTTGCGAGCGCCTGTTCGCCGACCAGCTGGACGGCCATGGCTTGATGTCGAACGCCAGTCACCTGCGCGGTTCTGCCATGTGGATCACATTCCCGCGCGTGGCGTGCGCCCAGTGGGTACACTGGAACGGCGCCACGCCAGTGGTGCTGATGGGCGACGCGGCGCACTCGGCGCATTACTCGATTGGTTCGGGCACCAAGCTGGCGCTGGAAGACGCCATAGAACTGGCGCGCTGCTGTGGCAAGCACGCCACGGCGCGCGACGCGCTGGAGGCATACCAGGACGCGCGCGCGCTCGAAGTGCTCAAGCTGCAGGGCGCCGCGCGCAACTCGATGGAGTGGTTGGAAAACGTTGAACGCTACAGCGCGATGGAAGCGCCGCAGTTTGCCTACTCGATGCTTACCCGCAGCCAGCGCCTGTCGCACGAAAACCTGCGCCTGCGCGACGCTGCCTACGTGGCCGGTTTTGAGGAGTGGATTGCGCGGCGCGCCTGCGAACAGGCAGGCGTGGCGGCGCCGAGCCAGCGGCAGGGTCAAAGTCAAAGTCAAATGCTGCCGATGCTCACGCCCTTCCGCCTGCGCGCGGTCACGCTCAAGAACCGCATCGTGGTCTCGCCCATGGCGCAGTATTCGGCAGTCGATGGCGTGGCCGGCGACTACCACCTGGTGCACCTGGGCGCGCGCGCCATGGGCGGCGCGGGCCTGGTGTTCGCCGAGATGACGTGCGTGTCGGCCGACGCGCGCATCACGCCCGCCTGCCCGGGCATGTACACGCCTGAGCATACGGCTGCGTGGACGCGCATCGTCGACTTTGTGCATGCCAATACCAGCGCCAAAATCGCGATCCAGCTCGGTCACGCGGGCGCGAAGGGATCGACCCGCGTGATGTGGGAAGGGATCGACCAGCCGCTCGCCGACGGCAACTGGCCGCTGGTGTCGGCGTCCAGCCAGCAGTACCTGGAAGGCGTGTCGCAAGTCTCGCGCGCCGCCACCGAGGAAGACATGGCGCGCATCGAGGCCGATTTCGTGCGCGCGACGCGCGCCGCTTCGCAAGCCGGGTTTGACTGGATCGAGCTGCACTGCGCGCACGGCTATCTGCTGTCCTCGTTCATTTCGCCACTGACCAACTACCGGCAGGACGCCTACGGCGGCAGCCTGGAAAACCGCTGCCGCTATCCGCTGCGGGTGTTTCGCGCCATGCGCGCGGCCTGGCCGGCGGACAAGCCGATCAGCGTGCGCATTTCGGCCCATGACTGGGTCGAAGGCGGCATCACGCCCGACGACGCGGTGCAGATCGCGCGCCTGTTCAAGGACGCCGGCGCCGACCTGATCGACTGCTCGTCGGGACAGGTGAGCAAGCAGGAGAAGCCGGTCTACGGGCGCATGTTCCAGACGCCGTTCGCCGACCGCGTGCGCAACGAAGCGGGCATTGCCACAATGGCGGTAGGCGCGATCTTCGAGGCGGACCACGCCAACAGCATCATCGCGGCCGGGCGCGCGGACCTGTGCGCGGTCGGTCGTCCGCACCTGGCCAACCCGGCGTGGACGCTGACCGAGACGGCCAGGATCGGCTTTGCGGCGGTGGAGTGGCCCAAGCAGTACCGGCCCGCCAAGCTGCAGCTCGAACGCAACCTGGAGCGCGAGCGGCAGCTGGCCGCCGCCGGCGCCGGCCTCACGCCGCAGCAGGTGGCGGCCAAACTCCTGGAGAGCTGACATGGGCGAAATGGAAAACGGCAATCAGGAGGCGGCGCTGGACCTTGCCAGCCGCCTCACGCAAGACCATCACCAGTCGCTTAAACTGTGGCTGCGCATGCTCTCGTGCACGGTGCGTATCGAGAACGAGATCCGCAGCCGCATGCGCGCCACGTTCGACATCACGCTGCCGCGCTTTGACCTGATGGCGCAGCTCGAACGCCATCCGGACGGCTTGCGCATGGGCGAGCTGTCCAAGCGCATGATGGTCACCGGCGGGAACATCACCGGCATCACCGACCAGCTGGAGCAGGAAAAGCTGGTCGCGCGCGTGCCGGATGCGAAGGACCGGCGCGTCTACACCGTCAAGCTGACCGACGCCGGGCGGCTCACCTTTGCCCAGATGGCGGTGGTGCACGAAGGCTGGATCGCCGAGATGCTGCACGCGATTTCGCCCGAAGACAAGGGACGATTGATCCACCTGCTGTCGCACATGAAGCAGCACCTGAACACGTCGGACGACAAGAAAGATTAAGGACTCACCATGCGCTATCTTCCAGGCCAGGCGCAGCAGCTGCCGGGCAACCGCAACGCGCTGGCCAACTACCAGGCCACGCACTTTCGCTTTGACGTCGACCAGGGCGTGGCGACCGTCACCTTGAACCGCCCCGAGCGCAAGAACCCGCTGACGTTCGACTCCTACGCCGAACTGCGCGACCTGTTTCGCGCGCTGGCGTATGCCGACGATGTGAAGGCGCTCGTGATCACGGGCGCCGGCGAAAATTTTTGTTCGGGTGGCGACGTGCACGACATTATCGGCCCGCTCACGCAGCTCGACATGCCGGGCCTGTTGGCCTTTACCCGCATGACGGGCGACCTGGTCAAAGCGATGCGCGCCTGCCCGCAGATCGTGATCGCCGCCGTTGACGGCATTTGCGCCGGCGCCGGGGCGATCCTGGCGCTGGCGTCGGACCTGCGCCTTGGCACGGCGCGCAGCAAGACCGCCTTTTTGTTTGCGCGCGTGGGCTTGGCCGGCTGCGACATGGGCGCCTGCGCGCTGCTGCCGCGCGTGATCGGGCAGGGCCGGGCCGCCGAACTGCTGTACACCGGGCGTTCGATGTCGGGCACGGAGGCGGAGCGCTGGGGGTTTTTCAACAGCATCAGCGAGCCCGAAACGCTGCTCGCGCAGGCGCAGGCAATGGCGCGCGCGCTGGCCGACGGCCCCACTTTTGCGCACGGCATGACCAAAAAAATGCTGCAGCAGGAGTGGAATATGGGCGTGGATGAAGCGATCGAAGCCGAAGCGCAGGCGCAGGCAATCTGCATGGCGACCAACGACTTTCATCGCGCCTACCACGCCTTTGTAGCCAAACAAACACCGCAATTTGAAGGCGACTGACATGGCAGACAAAACCTATCTGGACTGGCCGTTTTTCGCGCCGGCCCATGGCGAACTGGAAAAATCGCTCGACGCCTGGGCCTTGCAACACGTGGCCGGCGCGCACGGGCTTGATGTCGATGCAGATTGCCGCAAGCTGGTGCGCCAGCTGGGCGACGCCGGCTGGCTGCATTTCGCCGTGGGCAAGGACAGCGGCGCCATCGATACGCGCGCCATTTGCCTGATTCGCGAGACGCTGGCGCGCCACAATGGCCTGGCGGACTTCGCCTTTGCAATGCAAGGTCTGGGCTCCGGCGCCATTTCGCTGTTCGGCAGCGCTGCCAACAAGGAGCGCTACCTGGCCCGCGTGGGGCGCGGCGAAGCGATTGCGGCGTTCGCGCTGTCGGAACCGCAGGCTGGCTCGGACGTGGCGGCGATGCAGTGCGCCGCGGTGCGCGATGGCGACAGCTATGTGCTGAATGGCGAAAAAACCTGGATCTCGAATGGCGGCATCGCCGACTTTTACGTGGTGTTTGCCCGCACGGGCGAAGCGCCCGGCGCGCGCGGCATCAGCGCCTTGATAGTCGACGCCGATACGCCGGGCCTGGAAATCGCCGAGCGCATCCACGTCATCGCGCCGCATCCGCTGGCGCGCCTGGTGTTTCGCAATTGCCGCGTGGCGGCCAGTGCACGCCTGGGCGAGGGCGGGCAAGGCTTCAAGGTGGCGATGGCAACGCTGGACCTGTTTCGCACCTCGGTTGCCGCCGCTGCCCTGGGCTTTGCGCGGCGCGCGTTTGACGAAGCGATCGCCCACGCCGCCACGCGCAAGATGTTCGGCCAGACGCTGGCCGACTTCCAGCTGACGCAGGCCAAGCTGGCCGAGATGGCAACCGGGATCGACGCTTGCGCGCTGCTGACCTACCGCGCCGCCTGGCAGCGCGACCAGGGCCGCAAGGTGACCAAGGAAGCGGCGATGGCCAAGATGACGGCGACCGAAACGGCGCAAAAGGTGATCGATGCGGCGGTGCAAATGTTTGGCGGCTTGGGCGTGGTGAGCGAGCACCCCGTGGAGCGGCTGTACCGCGAGATTCGCGCCTTGCGCATTTATGAAGGCGCGACCGAAGTGCAACAGCTGATCATCGCGCGCGAACTGCTGCGCGACGCGGCCACTGAACAGCAGATCGGCTAGACAACAAAGGGTTTGACATGGACTTTCTTCAACCTCCCGGGTGGGCCCGCGCCCGCGGCTATTCAAACGGCATAGCGGCCAGCGGGCGCAGCGTGCATGTGAGCGGGATGATCGGCTGGGATGGCCAATGCGCGTTTCATACCGACGACTTTGCGGGACAAGTGCGCCAGGCGCTGCAAAATGCCGTCGATGTGCTGGCCGAGGCGGGTGCCAAGCCGGAGCATATCGTGCGCATGACGTGGTACGTGCTCGACAAGAAGGAATACCTGGCCGCGCACAAGGAAGTGGGGCAGGCGTATCGCGACGTGATCGGGCGCCATTTTCCGGCCATGACGGCGGTGCAGGTGGCCGGGCTGATCGAAGACCGGGCGCGGGTGGAGATCGAGGTGACGGCGGTGATTCCTGAGCCGTAGGGCCAACACTGTCTGTCTGCACATACAAAAAATTACATTTTGTCATGATTTTGCATGAGGATGGCACGCCACTATTGCGGCGCGCATGTGCAACAATCATCCTGTTACCAGAGACACTCGGAGCGCCATCTTGAATTTCGACAAACCCGTTGCCAATCCGTATGCCCCACCACAGTCCGCACTGAACAGTTCGGGAACTGAATGCTTTCGAGATGGCAAATTGCTGGTGGTGCCGGCGGGCCAAGGCTTGCCTGAGCGCTGCGTGAAATGCAATGCGCCGGCGACCATGGACAAGCCGCGCACCTACAGTTGGCACAGTCCGGGCTGGTATATTCTGCTGTTTGTCGCGCTGCTGTTTGTCGCGCTGCTGTTTTACATCATTGCCCACCTGATCGTACGCAAGCAAGTCAAACTCGCCATCGGCCTGTGTGGCGCGCATCGTCAGCGCCGCCGCGCCTTCAATCTGACCGCTCTTGGGCTGCTTGTGTTCGGCGGCCTGTGCATCGTTGGCGCCATGGGGTATTCCTACGAACCACTGGGCTGGACTGCACTGCCGGTGTTGCTGGTCTCGGGATTGATCGCGCTATATGCCAACAATATCCTGGCGCCGCCGTTCATTGATGACACGCCGGCCCGCTTGCGCGGTTGTGGTCCCGCGTTTCTGGACAGCCTGCCTGATCGCTGATCGCTGATCGCTGATCGCTGATCGAAGGTGCCGGGACGCTCACTGCTTGAACATACAATGAGGTAACGAAACCACCTCGTATGGTAATCACGCTCACAATGGCAGTGAGGAGGAACTCACATGGACGCCGCTGTTCAATTTCCCACGACACCCAAAGCAGCCAAGGCTGCTGCTTTGCACCTCAGCAAGCGCATGAGCCTGGAGCAATCCTTCGAGGCGATCATGCGCAACGGTATCGAACAGATACTGGAAAACGAAGTCGGCGTTACGCGTTTCCATGACATGGAAAGCTTGCACCAGATGCGCGTGGGAGTGCGCCGCTTGCGCGCCGCGCTGGCGATGTTCGATGAGGTGTTGCGCTCGCCCGAGGAGATCGCGCTGGAACTGGTGTGGCTGATGGACCAGCTCGGACCGGCGCGCGACTGGGACGTGCTGCTGACCGAAACGCTGCCGCAGGTCGAGGATGCATTGCCGGGCAACCCTGCGCTGGCCGGCGTCAGGGATGCCGTGCAACAGGCACGCCTGGCGTCGCACGAACAGGTGGCCCGGGAAGTTTCCTCACTGCGATTTAAAAGGCTGGTCAAGCACCTGGAACAGTGGGTGGACCAACGCGGCTGGCGCGATGGTCTATCGCCCAAAGGCAAGACCCGGCTGAAGATGCACGCTGTCGATTTCGCCGATACCGTGCTGGCAGCGGAGCAGCAGCGTCTGCTCAAGCGTGGAAGCAAGCTCAAGGGCGCTACGCCGGAGCAGCGGCACCGCGTGCGCATCGCGGCCAAGCGCGCGCGCTATGCCGCTGAATTTTTTGCGTCGGTGTATCCCGCCAGGCGCGTGCGCCCGTATCTTGGGGCAATGGCCGGCTTGCAGCGCCAACTCGGTTTGCTCAACGATGGGGCGGTAGCGCGTAAGCTGGTCTGCAAACTGTGCGCCGGCAACGATGGCTTGCGGGAAGGGGGCGCGCTGGTGTGCGGTTACCTTGCTTGCGGCGAACAGCGCGGTGGGCAGCAGCTAGGCCGCTGGTGGAAGCGGCATGCGCCTGTTGCGCCGTTTTGATCGCGCTTACCGTTGTGTGAGCATTGTCGCGCCCCTTAACGCCAATGGAACGGTTTCTTGGCGACTAGCGCCACGACGAAGGAGGGCCGCGCAACCGGCCGCGTACAACAATGCCCTTGTTGAGCTTTCGGCACGCCTGCCTACCCTGTATAATTCGCCGCTGGTGTGTCGCCATCGCACAATGGATAGTGCAATCCCCTCCTAAGGGATAGATGCAGGTTCGATTCCTGCTGGCGATACCACCACTTGCCGCCCTGCGTGTCGGTCGCTTGTCGGTCGCTTGTCGGTAAATTGGCACCCAGATGGGTGCTGTAGCGCATCTATCTGTACAATACTGCGTTCTTTCCTCAATTTGGCCGCCAGTTCCGGGCCGCGCACTCTGAAATCACTATGGCTGTCATCTCCCTATCGTCGGCGCAACTCGCGTTCGGCCACGTCGCGCTGCTCGATCATGCAGAATTTTCCCTTGAAACCACGGAGCGCGTCGGCCTGATCGGGCGCAACGGCACCGGCAAGTCATCGCTGTTGAAAGTCATTTCGGGCAAGTTCAAGCTCGACGATGGCTTGCTGGTCCAGCAACAGGGCCTGAAAATCGCCTACGTCGAGCAGGAACCGAGCTTCGACCCGGCCACCTCCGTGTTCGACGCGGTTGCCGCCGGCATGGGCGAGCAAGCTGCCATGCTGGCCGAGTACGAGCAACTGACCGGCCAGTTCGGGCAGGGCGACGACGACGCGCTGATGGACCGCATGCACGACTTGCAAGTCAAGCTCGACGCCTGCGACGGCTGGAGCATGCAAAACAAGGTCGATACCACGCTTGACCGGCTGAGCCTATCGGGCGACATGCTGATGGGTACGCTTTCGGGCGGTATGCAAAAGCGCGTGGCGCTGGCCGTGGCGCTGGTGTCGGCGCCCGACGTGCTGCTGCTCGACGAGCCGACCAACCACCTCGACTTCCGCTCGATCATGTGGCTGGAAAGCTTGCTGCGCGACTTCAAGGGCTCGGTCCTGTTCATTACCCACGATCGCTCGTTCCTCGACAACGTGGCGACCCGCATCATTGAACTCGATCGCGGCAAGCTGCTGTCATATCCGGGCAACTTTACCGCCTACCAGACGCGCAAGAGCGAACAGCTGGAAATTGAAGAAGTGGAAGCGGCCAAGTTCGACAAGGTGCTCGCGCAAGAAGAAATCTGGATCCGCAAGGGCGTCAAGGCACGCCGCGTGCGCGACGAAGGGCGCGTGCGCCGTCTCGAAGCGCTGCGCCTGCAGCGCGCCGCGCGCCGCGACCAGCAAGGCCAGGTCAAGCTGGAAGTGACATCGGGCGAGCGCTCGGGCAAGATCGTGGCGGACCTCGAGGGCGTAAGCAAGAGCTACGGCGCAAAAGTCATCGTCAAGGACTTCAGCGCCACCATCCTGCGCGGCGACAAGATCGGGCTAATTGGCGCAAATGGCGCCGGCAAGACCACCTTGCTGAAAATGATCCTGGGCGAAGAAACCGCCGACAGTGGCAAGGTCAAGCTGGGCACCAAGCTGCAGGTCGCGTATTTCGACCAGATGCGCGCTCAGCTCGACGAGAACGCCACGCTGATGGACACCATCGCGCCGGGCAGCGACTGGGTCGAAATCAATGGCGCCAAAAAGCACGTGATGAGTTACCTGAACGACTTCTTGTTCGCGCCGGAACGCGCGCGCTCGCCAGTCAAGTCGCTCTCGGGCGGCGAACGCAACCGCCTGCTGCTGGCGCGCCTGTTCGCCAAGCCGGCCAACTGCCTGGTGCTTGACGAGCCGACCAACGACTTGGACATCGACACCCTCGAATTGCTGGAGGAATTGCTGGAAGACTATACCGGCACCGTATTCCTGGTCAGCCACGACCGTACCTTCCTCGACAACGTGGTGACCCAGGTCATCGCGGCCGAAGGCGATGGGTTTTGGCGCGAATACGTGGGCGGTTACAGCGACTGGGAACGCGTCAAGGCGCTGGCCCCGGCCACGCCCAAGCCGGCCGCCAAGGCTGCCGCCGCCGCCGCCGCCGCGCAAACGCCGGTTGCCAAAAAAGTCAAGTTGAGCTACAAGGAACAGCGCGAGCTCGACGAGCTGCCGCTGTTGATCGCCAGCCTCGAGGACGAGCAGTCGGCCATCACGGCCCAGCTCAATGCGCCGGATTTCTACAAGACCAATCCGGCCGACGCCAAGCGCATGAATACCCGTTTCGAGCAGATCGACCAGTTGCTGGTGGACGCGCTTGAAAAATGGGAATTGATCGAGGCGCGCGCCAAGGGCTGATAGCAAGGGTGAGATTCACGGGCCGCGTGCCTGGAAATGGAACAGTATGTCCGACAACGACAGGCAATCCCCACTCCAGGCGAGCACCGCCAACGCGCCCATGCTCAGCCACGCGGCATGGGTGCGCATCCTTCCTTTCCTGGCCTACATGGCCTTCATCGTCGTCGCCGACTTGCGCGAGCGGCTAGGCGTGTCCGCGTCTGCTTTGCGCTGGCTCTATCCCGTCAAGATCTTTACCGTTGTCGTGACCCTGGTCATATGCTGGCGATACTACACGGAACTCCACAGCATCCGGCTCACTCCTATAGGGGCTGGTATCGCTGTGCTGGTCGGCCTGGCCGTTTTTGCACTGTGGATCAGCCTGAGCAGCGGCTGGATGCTGATCGGTTCCCCGGCAGGTTTCGACCCCCGTACCAACGGCCAGGTCGACTGGTTGCTGGTGGGGCTGCGCATTGCGGGCGCGGCGCTGGTGGTGCCTGTAATGGAAGAGCTGTTCTGGCGCTCGTTCCTGCTGCGTTGGCTCGACAACAGCAATTTTGAATCCGTTGATCCAGCCAAGGTCAGGCTCTCGAGCGTGGCCATCGCCGCAGTGCTGTTCGGCTTCGAGCATAACCTCTGGCTGGCGGGCATTGTTGCAGGCGCCGCTTACAGCGTGCTGTACATGCGAGCGCGATCGCTGTGGCCGGCCATTGTTGCGCATGGCGTGACCAACGGCATCCTCGGCCTGTGGATCGTGCGTACTGCTCAATGGACATTTTGGTAATGATTGCCGTGCTAACAGAACGACCAAACACCAAGACAAACGACGATGGCAACCATTTCGCGTCTTCATCCTGGCCCCGGGCCGGCGTTTGCACCCGGCCTTGCGCCGCTGGTGCTACCTCTTCTGCTACTGGCCTTCGCCGGTGGCGCGGCGGCCCAGCAGCGCCCTGAAACTCCGCCCGGCCCCCTGGGCGGCTTTCACCTGGTTGCCAGCGCCGGCGCCTTCCACGACGACAACCTGTTTCGCATCCCCGGCGACCGGCCCGCCTTCGACAACCAGCGCAGCGACTGGGCGCGCTACCTGATCGGTGGACTGTTGTTCGACAAGGCCTACGGTCGCCAGAAGGTCTACCTGCAAGGCAAGGTGTCGAGCGTCAAGTTCGATCACTTCAAGCAGATCGACTACAACGGCAAGGACATGCTCGGCCTGCTCGACTGGCAGCTCGGCAACCGGCTTGAAGGCAGCCTGGGTGCCAGTTACGCCGAAACGCTGGCGCCGTACACCGATATCCGCACGCGCGAGCGCAACCTGCGCGAGCACCGGCGCGGCCATGCCGACGGCGCTTGGCGCATGCATCCGCAGTGGCGCCTGCGCGTGGCCGCCGCGCGCGACAAGTACAGCTATCAAATTCCCATCCAGCAAGTGAACGACCGCACTGAAGACGCGCTGGAGGCAGGTCTTGACTTTACGCCCCGCAGCGGGAGCACGGCCGGCGTGGTGGTGCGCCGCGTCAAGGGACGCTATCCGAATCCACGCAGCATCAGTGGCATGCTGGTCAACGACGACTTCACCCAGGACGAGCTTAAAGCAAAGGTCCATTGGAACGTCACCGGTGCAAGCAGCGTCAATGTGCTGGCCGGCTACGCCAGGCGCCGCCACGAGCTGCTTGGCCAGCGCGACGCCAAGGGCTTTAACGGCCGCGTCACGGCCAGCCTCAATCCGCGCCAGAAACTGCGCCTGAACGCGGCGGCCTGGCGCGAGTTCGCCGCCGTCGAAAGCGACCTGGTCAGCTACAGCCTGAATCGCGGCGCCAGCGCCGGGGCCAGCTGGGATGCAAGCGCCAAAGTGCGGGTGGACGCCTCGCTGTCGAGCGAGCGGCGGCGCTATCAAGGGGGCTTTCTGTCGGCGCTGCAGGGCCAGGCCCGCGACCGGCTGCGCAATGCGGCGCTCGGCGTCACCTGGTCGCCCCGCAGCACCTTGCAACTGAACGCCAACTATGCGCACCAGCGCCGCAGCGGCGCCGTCTTCCTGGGAAACGGCAGTTTCAAGGCCAACACGTTTTCTGTGAGTGCCAGCGCCCAGTTTTGAACGCGCCATGACGGTCAACGACATACCGCTGATTTCGTTTTTCCAGCGCGTGCTCGACCCTTTGATCATCATGGGCACGCTGTACCTGTCGGCGCGCTTTTTCAGCGAGCCCTTCAACGGCTACGCGCTGGTGCTGATGATCCTGGCCTTTTTCGTCTCGTCGGCCGTGTACCAGCAGGTTGACCCCTACCGCGCCTGGCGCAGCGGGCGCATGCTGGCCTACGCGAGCGACACGCTGTTCGGCTGGCTGCTGACGGTGGCGGTGCTGCTGTTTTTGGGCCGTACCAGCGGCCTGGTGTACTACTATGACGCGCGCGTGTTGCTGGCCTGGGTGCTGGCCGTGCCGCTGCTGATGCTGGTCAGCCATATCGGCTTGCGGCGCGGCGCCGTCGTCAAGGGCAGGCACACGGAAGTGCGCTCGGTCGTCATCATCGGCGCCAACGAGGTGGGACTGAAATTCGCGCGCATTTGCGAGCGCCAGAAAAACCTGTTCATGCAAGTCGACGGTTTTTTCGACGACCGCCTGGCCGCACGCCACCCGCCCGCGCTGCGCCACCCGATGCTGGGCAAGATGGCCGACATCGCACCCCATGTGCGGGCCCAGAACATTAAGCTCATCTTCATTAGCCAGCCGATCTCGGCCCAGCCGCGCATCCGCCGCCTGCTGGACGAATTGCAGGACACCACCGCCTCGGTCTATTTTTTGCCCGACATTTATATATTCGACCTGATGCAGGCGCGCTTCGACAATGTGGGCGGGATGCCGGCCATCGCCATTTGCGAGACGCCCTTCATGGGCTTGAACAGCATGATCAAGCGCGGCAGCGACATTGTGCTGGCGCTGGCGATCCAGACAGCGCTGTTGCCGGCCATGCTGCTCATTGCGCTGGCGGTCAAGTGCACCTCGCCCGGGCCGGTCATTTTCCGCCAGCGCCGCTATGGGCTGTATGGCGAGGAAATCATTGTCTATAAATTCCGTTCGATGACCGTGACCGACGACGGCGCGGCCATCGTCCAGGCGCGCGCGGGCGATCCGCGCGTGACGCGCCTGGGCGCTTTCTTGCGCCGCCATTCACTGGACGAACTGCCGCAATTCGTCAACGTGCTGCAGGGACGCATGAGCATTGTCGGGCCGCGCCCGCATGCGGTGGCGCACAACGAGCAGTACCGCAAGCTGATCAAGGGCTACATGCTGCGCCACAAGGTCAAGCCCGGCATCACCGGCTGGGCCCAGGTCAATGGTTTGCGCGGCGAAACCGAGACGCTCGAGAAGATGGAAGCGCGCATCCGCTACGACCTCGATTACCTGCGCAGCTGGTCGCTGTGGCTCGATCTGTGGATCATCGTCAAGACCGTCAAGGTCGTGCTCACGCGCGAAAACGCGCACTGAGCGGCGGGGCCACGAGCCCGGCATGCAGCGCGGAATTCGTCGCCACGATGGGCGCGTTCTTTTTTTATGTGTGTGATAATTTCGACAGAATGTTATGTATTAATTAATCTTAACAATATTGCTAGGAGTCAAATTGAATACGAACATCTTGGCCCTCATGCTTGCCGCCGGCCTGCTGGTGGCGTGCAGCAAAAACGATGCGCCGGCCAAGCCGGGGCAAGCGCTTGCCAGCGTCAACGGCAAGGAAATCACCGTGCTGCAGCTGAACGAAGAACTGCAGCGCGCCAATGTGCAGGCAGCCCAGCAGCAAGGCGCCGGCAAGCAACTGCTTGAGGCGCTGATCGACCGCCAGTTGCTGCAAAACGAGGCCGCGCGCGAAAAGCTCGACCGCGATCCGAAGGTGGTGCAGGCCATCGAACGGGCCAAGTCGCTGATCGTCGCGCAAGCGTACATGCAGAAAAAAATCGGCGGCATCGACAAGCCCGGCGCGGCGGAAGTAAGCGAGTACTACGGCAAGCATCCCGAATTTTTCGCCCGCCGCAAGCAGTTCGACATGCAGCAGCTCATCATCGACACGAGCGAACTTAGCGACGAGCTCAAGCTGGCGGCCGACAAGGCGCGTACGCTCGACGACGTGGCCGGCTGGCTCGACGCCAGGCGCATCAAGTACGTGCGCGGCGAGGCATCGCGCACCACGTCCGACCTCGCGCCCGAACTGGCGGCCCGGCTGGCAAGCATGACGCCCGGGCGCCTGTTCGTGGTCAAGGAAGGGGCGCGCAGCATGTTGGTCAGCATCACCGGCATCAAGGACAGTCCGGCCTCGCTGGCGCTGGCGGCGCCCCAGATTGAAAAATTCCTCATGACCAAGCGCGGCAAAGAGGCGGCCGACGCCGAACTTGCGCGCCTGCGCGCTGGCGCGCGCATCGAGTATCTCAACCTGGCGGCCTTGCCCGGCGCCAGCCAGGCCAGCGCAGCCGCTGCCGGAAGCCCGGCCAGCCCCGCCAGCCCGGCCGGCCCAACCCGGTCGGCGGCGGCGGGGTACGAAGCGACCGCGCGCGGCGTGGCCGGACTGAAATAAGCATGCGCTTTTTTGGCAATTCCCATCATCACTCATCAAGCGAGGTGACAACATGAAACGACTTTTGCATGCCGCCCTGGCGACTCTGTTCATGCTTTCCATCAGCGCTGCCCATGGCGCCGACCTGCCGCTGGGCGAGGGCGACGTCGTCAAGGTGTCGGTCTACGGCAGCCCCGACCTGGCGCTTGAAACGCGCGTGAGCGAAGCGGGCAATATCAGCTTTCCGCTGGTGGGGCAGGTGGCAGTCGGCGGGCTGTCGACGGCGGCGGCCGAAAAAAAAATCGCCGCGCTGCTCGAGGCCGGCGGCTACGTCAAAAAACCCCAGGTCAACATCATCGTCACCGCCGTGCAAAGCCAGACGGTGTCGGTGCTGGGCCAGGTCAACCGCCCGGGCCGCTATCCGGTCGAGGGCAAGCGCAGCCTGATGGACATGCTGGCCATGGCGGGCGGCATTTCCAGCGACGGTGGCGACAAGGTCAGCCTGATTCGCACGCGTAACGGCCAGAGCACGCGCGACGAAGTCGACGTGGTGCAGCTGATGCGCGCCGGCCAGCTGGGTGACGCTTATCCGGTCAGCGGCAGCGACGTTGTCTTTGTCGAGCGTGCGCCCCGCTTCTATATTTACGGCGAAGTGCAGCGCCCCGGCGCCTTTCGCCTGGAACGGGCCATGACGGTGACGCAGGCGCTGTCGGCCGGGGGCGGGCTGTCGCTGCGCGGCACCGAGCGCGATCTGGTCATCAAGCGGCGCGACGGGCAAGGGCAACTGCGCACCATCAAAGCGCGCGGCGACGACCTGATCCAGGTCGACGACGTCGTGTATGTCAAGGAGAGCTGGTTCTGATCCATCGCCGGCGGCGCCGGCACCACCAGGAGTGTAGCCCGATGAAACTGTTCCAGTTCTTGCTAATCCTGCTTGCGCGCAGGCGCATCATCTTCGCCACCGTGCTCGTCACCGTTGCACTGACCTTCCTGGTCAGCGTGCTGCTGCCCAAGTCGTATAACGCGACCGCGTCGGTGCTGCTCAATTACAAGGGCATGGACACCCTGACCGGCATCGTCATCCCCAGCCAGCTGCTGCCGGGCTACATGGCCACGCAGATCGACATCATCAGCAGCAAGAACGTGGCCGGGCGCGTGGTCGACCGCCTCAAGCTGGCGTCCAGCCCGGAAGTGCTGGAGCGCTTTCGCGCCAGCACCGGCGGCGAGGGCAGCGTGCGCGACTGGCTGGCGGACTTGCTCCTCAAGAACCTGGACGTGGTGCCGTCGCGCGAGAGCAGCGTGGTGGAAATCAATTTCCGCGGTTCGGACCCGCGCTTTGCCGCCGGCATCGCCAACGCTTTTGCCGACGAATACCAAAAGCTGTCGGTCGAACTGAAGGCCGAACCGATGAAAAAGGCGGCCGCCTACTTCAACGAGCAAACCAGGCTGTTGCGCGACAATGTCGAAGCGGCGCAGAGCCGCCTGTCAAAATACCAGCAGGAACGCGGCATCGTCAGCATCGACAGCCGCGTCGACGTTGAGCTGAACCGGCTGGGCGACCTGTCGGCCCAGTTGGTCGCGGCCCAGGCCCAGGCCATGGAGGCCGCCTCGCGCCAGGGTATGGCGCTGGGCGAGCGCGCGGCCGAGTCGCCCGACGTGGCGGCCAGCCCGGTGGTACAAAACCTCAAGGTGCAGCTTGCCTCGGCCGAAACGCGCCTGGCCGAGGTGGGCGCGCGCCTGGGCAGCAACCACCCGCAGTACCGCAGCGTGCGCGCCGAAGTCGACAAGATCCGCACCTTGCTGGGCGCGCAGCTGGCGTCGGCCTCCAACAGCGTGAGCAACAACGCGCAGATTCTCAAGCAGCGCGCGGGGGCCCTGCGCGCAGCGCTCGAGGCGCAAAAGACGCGCGTGCTCGAACTGAACCGCAACCACGACGAGCTCGGCGTGCTGGTCAAGGACGTCGAGAGCGCGCAGCGCGCCTTTGACGCGGCCGCGCAGCGCTTTTCGCAAACCAAGATTGAGGGGCAATCCGAACAGTCCGACATTTCCGTGCTCAACCCGGCCACCGCTCCGAGCGGCGCGGCGGCCCCGCGCGTGATGCTCAACACCATGGTCGCGCTGTTCCTGGGTGCCATGCTGGGTCTGGCGTTCGCCTTGCTGGCCGAAATGCTCGACCGCCGGGTGCGTTCGGACGCCGACGTTGTCGACGTGCTGCAGGTGCCCGTGTTCGGCGTCATCGACTGGCGCGCGCCCACACCCGCGCGCCGCAATCCGATGCTCGCCATGCTGCCGCGCCGTTTGCGGCTCAACTAGGGGAATCGCATGACCCATTCCGAACTGTCCATCGCCGCGGCCGAACAGCAGCGCCGCGCCGAGTCGCGCATTGGCGCACTGCTGCTCGCTGCCGGTAAAATCACCCCCGAACACGCCGAGCGCGTGCTGCGCATGCAGGACGAACTGGGCATTCGCTTCGGCGAAGCGGCCCAGCGCCTGGGCCTGGTCGACGACGATGACATCGATCAGGTGCTGGCGCGCCAGTTCGACTATCCGTACGTGCAACCGGGCCAGGGCGGCTGTTCGCCTTACCTCGTGGCCGCCTGCGATCCCTTTGGCGCGCAGGCGGAAACGCTGCGCGCCGTGCGCAGCCAGCTGCTGCTGCGCTGGTTCGCGCGCGGCCACAAGTCGCTGGTGGTGGCCGGCGTGGGGCAGGGCGACGGCGCCAGCCTGTTTGCCGCCAACCTCGCGGTCGCCTTTGCCCAGCTCGGGCGGCGCACGCTGCTGGTCGACGCCGACTTGCGCCATCCGTCGCAGCAAGCCATTTTCAATACGGGCGCACGCCAGGGCCTGGCCGACATGCTCGCCGGGCGCATCGAGTCCGACCTGACCGAACCGCTGGCGTCGTTCGGCACGCTCTCGCTGCTGGGCGCCGGTACCTTGCCGCCCAATCCGCAAGAGCTACTCAGCCGCCCGGCGATGACCAGCCTGAACGCCGCTTTCGAGGCGCGCCACGACGTGGTGCTGTACGACGTCACGCCCAGCGCGCGCGCGCTCGACGCCCTGCTGCTGGCCGCGCGCACCGGCGCTGTGCTGATCGTGGCGCGCAAGCACCGCACCCACCTTGACCAGCTGCATGCGCTGGCCGACAAGGTGGGCCAGAACGGCGCCAAGGTGCTCGGCGCGGTGCTGGTGGAGTTCCCATGAGCCTGCGGTTGCCGCCAGCGGGTGCCGGCGCGACCGGGAACAGTGCCGCCGCCAACAGCGCCGCCGCCAACAGTGCCGCCGCCAATGGCGCCTTTGGTATGGCGCGCGCGGCTGGCAGCGCGTCGCGCGCGCGCGCCCTGCGCAAGACCGCGGGCTGGGCCCCGCTGGCGCTGGCGCTGGTGCTGGCGCTGATGTACATACCCAGCTTGTACCGCATGTTCACCGGCCCCTGGGGCACCGAAGAGCAGGCGCACGGACCCATCATCCTCGGCATCGCCCTGTGGCTCATTTACCGCAACTGGAATGCCATGCTCGCCGCCAGCGAAGGCGCGCCCGGCAGCTGGCTGGGCTGGCCGGCGCTGCTGCTCGGCTGCGGGCTGTATTTCTTGGGCCGCTCGCAGGATATCGCGCTCTTCGAGATCGGCTCCCTGCTGGCCAACCTGGCCGGTCTGCTGCTGCTGGCCCGCGGCGGCGCGGCGTTGCGGGTGCAGTGGTTCGCCCTGTTCTTCATGCTGTTCATGCTGCCGTTGCCCGGCTCCCTGGTCGACATGCTGACGCTGCCGATGAAAACCGCCGTCTCCTACCTGGTCGACAAGCTGCTCTACTGGGCCGGCTACCCGATCTCGCGCACCGGCGTCATTTTGCAGATCGGGCAATACCAGTTGCTCGTGGCCGACGCCTGCGCCGGCCTGCACACGCTGTTTACGCTCGAGGCGCTTGGCCTGCTGTACCTGAACGTCGTGCGCCATCAATCGCTGGCGCGCAATGTGTTGTTGGCCATCCTGATCGTGCCCATTTCCTTCGCCAGCAATGTGATCCGCGTGCTGGTGCTCACGCTGGTCACCTATCACCTGGGTGACGCGGCGGGGCAGGGTTTCCTGCACGGTTTTGCCGGCATGGTGCTGTTTGTCAGCGCGCTGGTGCTGATCATCGCGGCCGACTCGCTATTGCGCGTCGGCGTGGCCGGTCCCGGCATCCCGCTGTTCCGGCGCGCTGCCGGCGCGCCCGCGCCGCGCGCGCCAGCCAGCGCAGCCTTCGGCGCGCCGCGCGCCACGCTGGCGCCGGCCCTGCTGATGGCTTGCGCCGCGCTCGCCGCCGTACTGATCAAGCCGCAAAAACTGCTGGCCGATACCGCGCCCAAGATCGTGCTCGAAACCAGCGTGCCGGCCGCGTTCGGGCGCTGGCGGCTCGACCCGCAAGTGCTCGCCGTGGTGCCGTCCGGCGTCAAGCAGGAAGCCATCAGCCAGATCTATAGCCAGACGCTGAGCCGCACCTACGTCAACCCGCAGGGACAACGCGTGATGCTGGCCATCGCCTATGGATCGAACCAGACGCGCCAGTTGCGCGCGCACCGCCAGGAAGTGTGCTATGTGGCGCAAGGCTTTCAGATCGACGCGCTGCGCAGCGGCCAGCTGCGGGTGGGCGGGCGCAACGTGCCCGTCACGCGCATGGTGGCTTCGAACGGGCCGCGCATCGAACCGGTAACGTACTGGTTCACGATGGGCAGCAGCGTGGTGCGCAGCTACCTCGACCGCCAGTTGGTTGAGCTGAAGTACGCGCTGTCCGACTACATCCCCGACGGCTACCTGTTCCGGGTCTCGACCATCGGCGCCGACGCCCAAGCCGCGTTCGCGCTGCAGGCGGCCTTTGTCGACGACTTGATGCAGGCGCTTGACCCTGCGGTGCGCGCGCGCCTGCTGGGTGCCGGCGCACAGTGAGGACCGCATGAGCCAGTTTCCACGCACGGGTGAGAGCACGCAGGCGCAGGCGGCGCAAGGCGCGCAGGCAGCGCGGAGCACACATGAAGCGCCAGGCGGGTACGCGCGCGTCATGTTCCACGGCGGCGCCAGGGCCGCCCTGGCCGGCGCGGCGCTGTTGCTGCTGGCCGCCGTGCTTGGCGCGGCGGTGCCCTTCATTGGCCTGCTGGTGCCGGCGATTGTCGTCATGGCCGCGTTTTCCTTGTGGGTGCTGCTCGACTTCCGGGCCGGCGTCGGCTTTGCCATCGTGCTGATGCCTTTGTCGGCGCTGACTTTCTTCCCGCACGAAATGATGGGCATGCGCGGCCTCAACCCGCTCAACCTGATCCTGTTCCTGACCACCGTGTCCTACGTCGTGCACGCCGGCTTGCGGCGCTGGCGCGATCCGCTCATTCCCAGCCGCCTGCTGCTATGGTACGTGCTGCCGATTGGCGTTGCCGCCGCGGTGGGCGTGTCCAGCGTGCACCTGATCCCGCGCCATTTTGAAGCGGACAAGCTGATCCAGTTCAACGACGGCCTGGGCTACCTGCGCGACATGTTTTTCAAGCCCCAGTTCATGGTGCTGCTGGCGCTGCTGGTGGCGCTCGCGGTGCGCCACAGCCGCCGGCCGGAGCGCTTCATTTACCTGATGCTCGCCTCGGGCTGGGTGTTTTGCGCGCTGGTTGGCTTCCTGTTGGTCAATTCCGGCATGACCTTGCGCGAACTGGCCTCGCCGCTGGCGCGCACCTTCCTCGGGCGCCTGGGCATGCATGCCAATGAAATGGGGCTGCTCCTGAACATGCTCTATGCGCTGACGCTGTTTTCGATCCGCGCGCACGGGCCCGGCTTTACCCGGCGCCTGTTGTTCGTCTCGGCGCTGGTGTTCGCCGGTTCGGTCTTGATGACGTTTTCGCGCGGTGCCTTCGTCGGCCTGCTGCTGGTGAACCTCGTGTATTTCTGGCGCCGCGTCAGTATCAAGGCCGTGATCGTGGCGCTGATCGTGGCCGCTTGCATCGGCCCGGCCGTACTGGGGCCGCTCTCGGAGCGCGCGCTGACGGGAGTGGCCCGCGCCGATCGCGGCGCCGTCACCGCCGGACGCCTGGACGGCATCTGGCTGCCGCTGCTGCCCTACGTGCTGGCCGAACCGGTCATGCCGCACGGCATCTACTCCATCCTGTGGAGCCCGCCCGTGAGGCTCAACCGCATGTTGCCGGTGGCACAGCCGCACAGCGCCTGGCTGGGCGGCCTGATGGACCTGGGCCTGGTCGGCTTCGGTTTTGTGCTCGCTTTTTTGCTGTTCGCGCGCCGCGAATTCATCCGCCTGTCGCGCGCGCATGCGTCGCCCGCGCTGCGCGGCCTGTTCGCCGGCGGCGCCGTGCTCATTCCCCTGTGGTTTGTTCAGGGGTTAACGGACGACCATTTCACGCCCAGCTTTTCGCAGTCCTATTTCTGGATTGCACTGGGCATCCTGTTCGGCTGCGGCGGCTTGTTGCACGGCCGGTCCAGGCCGGTCGCATCGGCCCCGGCCTGGGTCCACCAGCCGTTCGGCCCGCCGGCGGGGGAAGCCCGATGAGCGCGCGCGACAACCCAGCGCGGCCGGCGCGCATCTGCATGCTGAACTATTACGCCTGGGGCGTATTTGCCGACCTGGACGGGCAGGATGTGCACATCGGCGGCGAAGAAGTGCAGCATGCCTTGCTCTCGCGCCACTTGGCCCGCCAGGGGTACGCGGTCACGTCCCTGGTGGGCGACTTCGGCCAGAACGCGCTCGTGCGCATCGACGGGGTCGACGTGCGCAAGACCTTCGCGCTGGCCGACGGCCTGCCGGGCCTGCGCTTTTTTTCGCCGCGCCTGGCCAGCACCTGGAATGCGCTGGTGCAAGCGGACGCCGACATTTATTACACCAGTTGCGCCGGACCGATGGCAGCGGTCATGGCGCATTTTTGCCGGCGCCATGCGCGCCGCTTCGTGTTTCGCGTCGCGTCCGACGCCGACTGCGCGCCGGCCACGCTCATGCTCGGCCATGCGCGCGACCGCCTGCTGTACCGCTACGGCCTGCAGCGCGCCCACGCGGTGCTGGCCCAGACGCGCACCCAGGCCAAGCTGCTGCGCGAGCACTACGGCGTACAGGCGCGCCTGGCCGGCATGTTTTCGGAATTGCCCGCCAGCGTGCGCCCGCTTGACGAGCGCGACGCCGACCTGTTGTGGGTGGCCAACCTGCGCGCTATGAAGCGGCCTGAATGGTTCATCGACATTGCGCGCCAGGTGCCGCGCCTGCGCTGCCATATGGCTGGCGCGGCCCACCCCGGCGAAACAGCGCTCTACCGGCGCGTGCTCGACGCGGCGGCGCTGCTGCCCAACCTGCAGTTCCACGGGCAGGTACGCTTTGGCGCCACCAGCGCGCTGTTTGCCAACGCGCGTCTGTTCGTCAACACGTCGGCCTTCGAAGGCTTCCCCAATACCTACCTGCAGGCGTGGGCCCATGGCGTGCCCGTGATTGCCAGCTTTGACCCCGACGGCCTGATCGCCGCGCACGGTCTGGGCTTTGTCGTCGACTCTGCCGACGCGGCCGGCGCGCGCGCGCGCGCCTTGCTGAGCGCGCCGGCTGACTGGGCCGCCTGCAGCGCGCGCTGCCGCCAGTACGCCAGCGCCCGTCTGGCACCCGAGACGGTGGCCGCGCCCTACCTCGCTGCCATGGTGCCGTCATGAACCGCGTGCAGCGGCGCGCGCTCGGCCGGCTCTGGCGCGCCGACCTGTACCGCCATCTGAGCGGGCAGGGCGGGCTGGCGGCGGGCTTGCGCGCCTACCGGCTGGTGCCCGGCTTTCGCTTCATGTTCTGGCTGCGCCTGGCGGCCATGACGCGCGCCTCGAGCTGGCCGTGGCGTCCCGCCCATCTGCTGGCGCGCCTGATGCACAAACGGCTGCGCTGGCGCTTTGGCATATCGATTCCCTACACCACGCGCATCGGGCCTGGATTTTACATCGGGCACTACGGTGGCATCGTTGTCAATGAGGCGGCCGTTATCGGACGCAACTGCAATATTTCGCAAGGGGTCACGATCGGGCAGCTCAACCGCGGCGCGCGCAGGGGCGTGCCGGTGATCGGCGACGCCGTCTACATCGGCCCGGGAGCGGCCATCATCGGCGCCGTGACCGTGGGCAGCGGCTGCGCCATCGGGGCCAACGCGGTCGTTTCGCGCGACCTGTGCCCCAACGCGGTGGCGGTCGGCATTCCGGCACGGGTCATTTCCACGCGCGGCAGCGCCGGCTATGTCGAGTTTTGCGACTACCCCGATGCGGCTTCCGATCTTGACGCCGATGCTCGGGCCGATGTTCAGGACGACGCCCAGGCCGGCGTCAAGGCCGACGTTCACCCCGACGTTCACCCCGATACTCACGCCAATACTCACGCGAATGTTGACGTCGATGCGCACGCCGCAGTTGACGTCGATGGCGGCCGCCATGCCTGACGCCAGCCTCAGGCGTGGCGCGCTGACGCTGACGGCCGCCGGCATGTTCGACTTCGCGCTGCAATTGCTGTTGCCCGTGGCGCTGGTGCGTCTGCTGCCGGCGCCGGCCTTTGCCGACTACCGGCTGGCCTGGCTGGCAATCGGCGCGGCAATGGCCTTGGCCCCGCTGGGCTTGCCCCGCAGTCTGTTCTATTTCCTGCCGCGCGCGGGTGCCGCCGAGCGCGCTGTGCATGTGCGCAACACCATGCTGCTCCTGTTGCTCAGCGGCGCGTGCGCCGGCCTGCTGTTCGGTCCCTGGAACAGTGTTCTGCCGACCAGCTTGCGCGGCATCGCCGGCGCGGCCTGGTTCCTGCCGGCTTTCCTGACACTCTGGGTGGCGGCCAGCCTCGCCGAATTTCTGCCCAGCGCGCGCGGCGACGTGGGCCGCCAGGCCCGCCTCATCGTTGCCCTGGCGGTGCTGCGCGTGGCGGCCATCGCGCTGGCCGCCTTGTGGGGCCGCGTTGAGCTGGTCTTTGCCGCGCTGGTCGCTTATGCCGCCTTCAAGCTGGCGCTGGTGGTCGGCGAAGTACGGCGCCAGGACACCGACGTCGATCCCGCACGCAGCGACGGGTGCGGCGGCCCGCCGCCTCCGCCACCGCCACCTTCGGCGCACGAGTCACTGCTGCGCACCCAGCTCGCCTACGCGCTGCCGTTCGGCATGGCAGGGGCGCTCTTCCTGCTGCGCGGCCAGGCCGACCAGTGGGTGGCCGCCGCCCTGTTTCCCCCGGCCGCCTTCGCCGCGTTTTCGATCGGCGCGGTGATCATGCCGCTCGTCGCGCTGGTGCGCACCAGCGTCGCCAACGCCATCGGCGCGCGCCTGTCGGCGCTCGAGGCGCGGCGCGACGTGGCCGGCATGCTGGGCCTGAACCAGCGTGCCAACCTGGCCGTCGCGTTCGTGCTGCTGCCGGTGCTGGTGCTCACGGCGGTGCTGGCCGCGCACATCGTCGCGCTCGTCTATACGTCCGCCTTTCTGGCCGCGGCCGCCGTAATGCGCGTCAATTGCCTGGCGCTGCTGGGCGTGGCGGTCGAGGTCAGCACCCTGACCCTGGTCCTCAATCAGGGCCGCTACTTGCTCGCCGCCGACGCGCTGCTGTTGCCGCTGGGCCTCGCTGCCGGCATCGGCGGCGCCGTGCTGTGGGGCTTGCCCGGCGCCGCGCTGGGCAACCTGCTCACGCTGGGGGCCGGCAACGCCTTCAGTTTCTGGCGGGTCGCGCGCGCCACGGGCGTGCCGCTGCGCCGCCTGCAGCGCTGGGGCGCGCTGCTGCGCATCCTGGCCTGCGCGCTGGCGGCAGCCGTGCCGGCGCTGTTGCTGCTGCATGCCGGGATGTGGGACGCGGCACTGCACGCCGCTTCGCCTTGCGCTGCTGCAGCGGACGCGACACTGAACGCGACACTGAACGCAGTTTCAGTGCACCTCGGACTTGGGGACGCACCGTCGCCGCTGTTGCACACGGCGCTGGTGGGCGCGCCGCCATCTGCGGCGCTGGCTGCGCCACCGATGTCCATGGCGCCGGGGAGCGCGTCCCGACTCGAGGCGGTGCTGGCGGCGGCGCTGTACACGCTGGCCTACCTGCTGCTGCTGAGGGGCGCCGGCCTGCTGGCCGAGGCGCGCTCCCTGCTGGGCTGGCGCGCTCCGTCATGCCGGACGGCGGCGGGGGAGGCGTGATGGGCGCGCCAGTTCGCTTGCTGTTCGTGTGCGGCACCCGTCCCGAGGCCATCAAGCTCGCTCCGCTGCTGCTCGCCGCGCGCGCCCATGCCGGCGTCGAAGTGGCGTTGTGCGTAACGGCGCAGCACCGCGCCATGCTCGACAGCGTGCTGGCGTTCTTCGGCATCGTGCCCGAGTTCGACCTCGATCTGATGACGCCCGGCCAGACGCTCACCACCGTGACCACCGGCGCGCTGGCCGGCCTCGGTCCCGTGATGGCCGCCGTGCGACCCGACTGGGTGGTGGTACAGGGCGACACCACCACCGCGTTTGCTGCCGCGCTGGCCGCCTTTTACGCCGGGGTGCCCGTGGCCCACGTTGAAGCGGGCTTGCGGACGGGCGACGTCCAGCGCCCGTTTCCCGAAGAAATGAACCGGCGCCTGCTGGGGGCCATCGCCACGCTGCATTTCGCGCCCACTGCCGTTGCCGCCGGCAACCTGCTGCGCGAAGGCGTGCCGCGCGCCCGCGTCCACGTTACCGGCAACACCGGCATCGACGCGCTGTACCTGGTGCGCGCGCGCCTGCACGCCGAACCTGCCTGCCGCGACCAAGCCTGTTCGGCGCTCGCCTGCCATGGCCTGGCCCACTTCAGCGCGCCGCAGCGCCCGTTTGTGCTCGTCACGGCGCACCGCCGCGAAAGTTTCGGCGCCGGTTTTGACGCCATTTGCGGAGCGATCGCCGAGCTGTGCGCGCGCTACGCCGGGGTCGATTTCCTGTTCCCGGTCCACCCCAACCCGGCCGTGCGCGGCGCCGTCGAACGCCATCTGGCGCCGTTGCGAGCGTCAAATCTGGTGCTGTGCGGCCCGCTCGACTATCTACCCTTTGTCACTCTGATGCTGGCCGCCGCAGTAGTGCTGACCGATTCCGGCGGCGTGCAGGAAGAAGCGCCCAGCCTGGGCAAGCCGGTGGTGGTGATGCGCGAACTGACCGAACGCACCGAAGGGGCCGCCTCGGGCATGGTCCACCTCGTCGGGCCCGACCAAAGCCGCATCGTCGGCGCTGTAGCCGCGCTGCTCGACGCCGGCGCGCCCACCGGGACCGGCGGCAACTTTTACGGCGACGGCCATGCGGCGGCGCGCATTCTGGCCGCGCTCGTGTCCGCCGCCGCTTGCCCACCCATCCCGCCCAGCCCGCCGGACCGCGTCAAGGAGAATGCATGAACCTGCTCGCCATTTCCCGCTATGCCCCGCCCCAGCTGACGCCGCAGGCGATCCAGGTCGCGCGCCTGCTGTACCACCTCGACGCCCGCGTCACGCTGCTGCACGCGCCCGATGCCCAGCCCGACGCTGGCGCCGGCTTCGACCAGTATCCCAATTTTTACCGGCGCGTGGCCGCGCTCGAGGTGGCCGATCCTGGTCCGCCGCTCAAGGGCGTCTGGCACCGCGCAGCCCTGCGCGCGCTGCCCCTGTACGGTGCCTGTCCCGATTTGCTCGGCCCGTGGCGCCGCGCCGCCTGCCGCGCCGCGCTGGACCATATCGCGGCGCACCGTCCGGATGCCTTGGCCAGCTTCGGCATGCCCATGTCCGACCATCTGGTGGGACTCACGCTCAAGCGCCGCACTGGCCTGCCGTGGCTGGCCCACTTTAGCGATCCGTGGGCCGACAATCCCTTCCACAAGACCACGCCGCTCGAACACCAGGTCAACCTGGCGTTGGAGCGGCGCGTGCTGGCCCAGGCCGACCAGGTGCTGTTTACGTCGGCGCGCACGCTTGATCTGGTGATGGGCAAGTATCCGCCCGCCTGGCGCAGCCGCGCCGCCGTGCTGCCGCATGCCTGGGACACGGAGAATTTCGCCACGCCGCTGGCGCACCAGGCGACAGCCGCGCCGCGCGGACTGCCCGCGCGCCACGTGATCCGTCACATCGGCGCCTGCTACGGCGCGCGCTCTCCCGAGCCGCTGTTCGCAGCCCTGGCGCGCATCCACCGCGCAACCCCGCGCCAGCTCGACGGCGTAGCCTTTGAGCTGGTGGGGCCGATCGCCCCCGCCTTTCTGGCTTCGCCCGCGTTCAAGTCCCTGCCGCCTGGCCTGGTCACGCGCCGCCCCCAAGTAAGCTATCGCAGCGCGCTGGCGCTGGCGCGCGACGCCTCGGCGCTGCTGGTCATCGACGCGCCCAGCGCCGCCGACAGCGTGTTCCTGCCCAGTAAGCTGATCGACTACATCGGCGCGCGCCGTCCTATCTGGGCCATCACGCCGCCCGGGACCTGCGCCAGCCTGGTTGCCGAATGGACGGGCGGCGCCCACACCTGCGCCAATCCGGCCGATCCAGCCACGGTGGCTGCCATGCTGGCCGCCAACATCGATGGCCTGGACTGCCAGCCGGGGTGCTACGGGCCTGACCACGTCGCGCTGCGTTACGCACCCGCACGCGTGGCCCAAAGCTTGAAACAATACCTGCGCCACGCAATCGGCCGCCGCGCCCGCGCCGAACTGGCCGGGACAGGGCCGGAGCCGGACGCGCCATCATCGCCACTATCGCCACTATCGCCACTATCGCCACTATCGGCGCCATCGCGGATGTCTGCGCCGTCGCCACCGCCGCCACCATCGCCACCATCGCCACCATCGCCACCACCGCCGCCGCCACCGTTGCCACCCATGGCGCCGCTGTCGCCCATGCCAGCACCGCCACCATCACCGCCATGACGCCACTGCACCTGCTGTTTGTAGCCGACCATCTCAAGTGCGGCGGCGCCGAGCGTCACCTGGTGTCGCTGGCAACGGGACTGGCGCGCCGCGGCCACCGGGTCTCCGTCGCCTACCTCAAGGAGCACGCCGAGCTTGCCGGTGAACTGGAACGTGGCAGCGTGCCCTGCGTGTGCTGCAACTCCGTTGGCGGCCTGGACCGTGCGGCGCTGTCGCGCTTGAGCGCCCTGATCGACCTCGAGTGTCCCGCCCTGCTGGTGGCCACGTCGCAATATTCCTTGATGTTCGCAGCGTTGGCGCGGCTAGGCGCGCCGCACCGTCCGGCGCTCGCCTTTATCTGCCACAGCACGGACGTGGTGCGGCGTGGCTGGCGCGCGCGCTCGCGCTTTCTGGTCTACCGCCAGTTCTACCGGCTGGCCCAGTGCGTGGTCTTCGTCAGCGAACACCAGCGCCATTTCTTTGCCGCCCTGGGCTTGCGCCTGGCCCACACCGAGGTGGTGCACAACGGTATCGACCTGGCATATTTTTCACCGCCGCAAAAGGACGACGGCACACGCTTGCGCCAAGCGCTCGGTTTTGGTCCGGCCGACCTGGTGGTTGGTCTGTGCGCCATTTTCCGCGAGGAAAAACGCCACGCGGACTTGCTGGCGGCTGTCGCGCACCTGCGCCACGAAGGCATGTCGGTCAAGGTCTTGCTGGTAGGCGACGGCCCCATGCGCGCGCGCATTGAGGCATGCCGCCACCGCTTGCGTCTTGACAGCGCCGTCGTGCTGGCCGGCTTCCAGGCCGACGTGCGTCCATTCATCGCCGCCTGCGACGTCATGGCGCTGACCTCGCACAGTGAAACCTTTCCCATCGCCACGCTCGAATACATGGCGCTGGCTAAGCCGCTGGTGGCGAGCGATGTGGGCGGCATGCGCGAACAGGTGGAACATGGCACCAACGGTTTGCTGTTTGCCGCCGGCGACGTGAACGCCCTGGCCGCCGCGCTGCGCCGCATTGCCGATCCGCCACTACGGGCGCTTCTGGGGCAGGGCGCGCTGGCCACGGTGCGCGCGCGCTTCGACCTGCACGCCATGCTGGCGCGCTACGAAGCCCTGTTTGCGCACCTGCAGCATTCCACGCTGACTTGATGCCCGTGCTTGATGCCCGGTCTTGATGCACGTTCTTGATGTCCATTCTTGATGCCCGCTCTTGATACCAGCTCTTGATACCCGCTCTTGATACCCGCTCTTGATACCCCTTCCCCGCCGCTAATGAAAAGCATTGTCATGATCGGGCCGTCTCCGGCCTCGCGCGGCGGGATGGCCAGCGTCATCGCCACCTTGCTCGCGCACGGCTACGGCAACGGTGACGGCTGCCGCTTCATCGCCACCCAGGTCGACGGCAGCCGCGCGCGCAAGGCGGGCAGGGCGCTGGCCGCGCTGGCGCAGGTGGCCGGCTTGCTGGCCCTGGGCCGCGTGGCGCTGCTGCATGTGCATCTGGCCTCGGGCGCCAGTTTTTGGCGCAAGGCAGCCTTCATCGGCGCGGCGCGCCTGGCCGGTTGCCCGGTGCTGATCCACCTGCACGGCGGCCAGTTCGCCCAGTTTCTCGACCAGCGCCTGGGCCGGCGCCGGCGCCGCCTGGCGCTCGCGCTGCTGGCCGGCGCGCGCGCCGGTTTTGCGCTCACCCGCGCGTCGGCCGCGCTGCTGCGCGAACATTGTCCGCAGGCCGAGATCGAGCTGTTTCCCAATCCCGTCGCGCCCGCGCCTTCCCTGCCTCGCGCGCCGGGCGCGAACCTGCTCTTTGTTGGACGGCTGGAAGCGGGCAAGGGCGTGTTCGACCTGCTGCACGCCTTTGCCCGCGTGCACGCGGCGCGGCCCGACGCGCGCCTGGTGCTGGCCGGCGATGGCGACGCGCGGCCGCTGGAGGCACTTGCCGAAAAGCTGGGCCTGCTTGACAGCCTGTCACTCCCCGGCTGGATCGATGCCGAGCAGCGCCGCGCGCTGCTGGCCACGGCGGGCGTGTTCGTTTTGCCATCGCATCACGAGCAATTGCCGATGAGCTTGCTTGAAGCGATGGCGGCCGGCGCACCCGTCGTGGCCACCGACGTGGGCGCCATTGGCGAGCTGTTGGCACATGGAAGATACGGAACTGTGGTGCCGCCCGGCGATATCGACAAGTTAGCTGCGGCCATCCTGAAAATGCTGCAAGATAATATTCTTGCGGACAATATCTCCGCACGCGGACTGGAGCGGGTGCAGTCCGAATATCATGTGGAAAAAGTGTTAGCGCGTCTCCGCCGTCGCTACGAGGAGTTGCTGCAATGATCAAACAGTTTGCCATCGCCACCACCTGCGTTGCAGCCTTGTGCTCGCCCGCCCGTGCGCAGTTCACCGCCACGCCCCAGACCTATTCTCCGTCCGAGCTGGGCGTCACCGCCAGCGCTCTGAGCGGCACGGCGCTGGGCACCGCGCTCGACAATTTCGACGCCAGGGTTCCCGCCATGGCCCACCCGCGCCTATTCAAGGGCCAGGCCGACTATGCCGGCATCGTGGCCGCCACCAAGGCCGAGCGATCGACGTCGATCACGGCGCTGACCGGCTACCTCAAGCGCAATCCCGTGGCCAACACCAGCGCCGCGCTGCGCGCCAACATCAACGCGGCCGACAGCGCCGTGCGCATGAGCACGTGGTGGCAGCAAACCCGCATTTTGGAAGGCATGGCGGAAGCGGCCGTGGCCTGGTACATTACGCGCGACCCTTGGTTTTTGAACGAAATGCGCGCCCGCATGACCTTGTTCACGCCGGCCGTGCTGGCGCGCAAGTGCAGCGGCGACGTCGCCGAAACGCGCGACTACGTCTGGTTCTACGGCCTGGCCTACGACTTTGCCTACGCCGGCATGAGCGCCAGCGACCGCCAGGCGGTCAAGAATATCCTGCTCTCCTGCGGCAACGCCGGCCTGCTGAAGGTGGCCGACACGGTGCGTCTGTACCCGGAAAACGGGATTGCCTTCAATGCGCTGGGCAAGTTCGTCGGCGCCTTGCTGATCGTGCGCGGCGACATGCCCGAAATGAATTCCTGGCTGCGCAACGCGCTGCCCACTTACGTGGCCGGCGTCAGTCCGTGGGGCGGCGACGACGGCGGCTTTGCCAACGGCTCCACCTACGCCGAATGGGACGCGGGCGAGTCGCTGATCATGTGGGACCTGGTCGAACGCGTGCTCGGCGTGCCGTTTTACCGCAAGCCGTGGCTGACCGAGTTCGCGCGCTTCATCGCTTACGCGCTGCCGCCCGGCACGCCGGCCGGGGTGTTTGGCGACGGCGCCGAAGTCAACCGCAAGGAAGACTGGGCCCGCTTTGGCAAGGCCATCATGAACCGCTCCGACACCACCTTGTCGCGCTGGTACAGCAAGCAGCAAAGCGGCGAGGATTATGCGCGCCTGCATATCCTGCTCAGTCCCCGCGAATCGACTGCCAGCGCGCTTTTGCCCGCCACCCAGCCCAGCGGCGCCTATTTTCCCGTGATCGGCTGGTCGATCATGCACAGCGCGCTCACCGATCGCCTGCGCACGTCGGTGTTCTTCAAGAGCAGCCCCTTCGGTTCAGTCAACCATTCCCACGCCGACCAGAACAGCTTCGTGCTGTATGCCAAGGGCACCGTACTGGCCATGGACAGCGGCGTCTATGACTACTACAACTCGCCCCACTGGCGCAGTTACTACAAGCAAACGCGCGCGCACAACGCCATCACGGTCGATGGTGGCCAGGGGCAGGGCCTGGGTCCGACTGGCCTGGGCGAACGCGCCGCGGCCGGGCGCCTGACGCGCTTCGAGCAAACGCCGGCGTACGACATTTCCAGCGGCGACGCCAGCGCCGCCTACAGCGGCTTGTTGAGCAAAGCCAAACGCACCGTGATTTTTATCCGGCCTTCGACGCTGGTCACGGTCGACCAGCTGGCCAGCACGGTGGCGCGCCGTTATGAATACAATCTGCACACGCCGGTTCCGCTCAGCGGCACGGCTGCCGCTTTCCGGGCGGCCAATGCGCCCGCCGAATTGTGCGGCGCAGTGGCCTCGCCCGACGCGCTGGCCATCAGCAGCAGCCAGGGGTACTACCCGGCTCCGACCACGCCAGCCGGGCCCCATTACTGGAACAAGTTTAGCTTCAGCAATCCCCGCACCAGCGGCCTGATCGTGTCGGTGTTGCGCACCGACTGTCTGTCGGCCAAGCCGGACATCGTGTTCGGCAGTTCCGGTGCTACGATTACCGCTGGCGGTCGCGTGATCACGGTAAGCGACCTGGACGTAACGGTGCAATAGTGCACAAGGGGTGGGCATGGCGTGCGACGGTTCGGTGTTGCAAGCAATGGCCGGCAGGTTCAGGTTTGCCCTGATCGACCTGGTGCGCGGCACGCGCGCGCTCGCCGTGCTGCGCGAACTCGAAGCGCTTCAATTCGCCCCGCCTGCCGTGCTTGCCGCGCGCCAGCGCCTGGCCCTCGCTCAGTATGTGGCCACGGTGCGCGGCGCCGGCGCGCTGCACGCGCGCTACGGCGCCTTTGCCCAGTTCCCCGTCATCGACAAAGCCTTCGCGCTCGCCAACCGCGAGCGCTTGCGCAACCGTGCTTACCACGGCAAGCTGGTGCGCAAAAAAACCGGCGGCTCGACCGGCGAACCCTTCGTCTACGTGACGGGCGTGCGCGCCCAGTCCTACCTGTGGGCGGCGATCTTGCTCAGCTGGCGCGTGGCCGGCTATCGGCTGGGCGAGCCGGTCGCCTTTTTGGCTGGCAGCGCACTGTTCGGCGCCGGCTACAAGCAACAGCTGTATTACCGGCTGATGAATGTGCACCTGTTTTCCGCCTTCGACCTGGCGAGCGCGCAACTGGACCGTTACGCCGCCGGCATCGCGCGCTGCCGCTTGTTGTACGGCTATGCGTCGGCCATTCACCGGCTTGCCCTGCATGTCCTGGCCGGGCCCGCGCGCGCGCACTTTTCGCTGCGCGGAGTGGTGTGCACCGCCGAAGTGCTCAGCGCGGCCATGCGCGCCGACATCGAGCGCGCTTTTGGTGCGCCGTGTTACAGCCAGTACGGCTGCAACGACGCCGGCGTGTCCGCTTACGAATGCGAACGGCGCGACGGCTTTCACCTGGTCACCGAGCGCGCCTTTCACGAAGTGTTGCCCGATGGCCGGCTGATCGCCACCGACCTGGCCAACGACGCTTTTTTCCTGCCGCGCTACGACACGGGCGACCTGGTCGCCATGGCGGACACCCCGTGCCCGTGCGGGCGCGGCTTTCCCCTGATCAAAAGCGTGATCGGGCGCGCCAACGACCTGGTGCACGACAGCGCGGGCAATACCGTCCATTCCGAATTTTTTACCCATCTTTTTCGCGAAGATGCGCGCATTGCCGCCTTCCAGGTGCTCTACGATGCGCGGCAACTGGCCGTGATCGTGCAGTGCCCGGACGCGGCACTGGGCGCCGCGCTAGACACCTACCGCGCCCGCATTGCTGCGGCACTGCGCTTTGACGTGATACGGTTTTTTATCAACTCGCCATTTATCCGTATCACGAACGGCAAGCACCGTTTTGTGCTGCGGGTGGACGATATGGAAGGGGTGCTGCCTGAAAACGCTGGCAGTTGCACCGCGCACGGCTGAAATCGCGCGCCAAAAAAAGCGCTATTCCCACTATAATTGTACTTTTGATAAATTTGGACAACCATGCCACTGATCTATCTCGTCGCCGGTGCCCGGCCCAATTTCATGAAGATCGCACCCATCGTGCGCGCCTTGCAAAGCCAGCAAGCGCTGACCTTCAAAATCATTCATACCGGCCAGCACTATGACCGCGACATGAACGAGGTCTTCTTCGAGGAACTGGGCATTCCCCAGCCCGACATTTTCATGGGCGCGGGCGGCGGCAGCCATGCGGCGCAAACGGCCAAGATCATGGTCGCCTTCGAGGAACTGTGCATCGCCGAGCGTCCCGCCGCAGTGCTGGTGGTGGGCGACGTCAATTCCACGCTGGCGTGTTCCATTGCCGCCAAAAAGCTCAACATTCCCGTCGCACACGTCGAAGCGGGCTTGCGCAGCGGCGACATGACCATGCCCGAGGAAATTAACCGTCTCGTCACCGACAGCATCACCGACTGGTTTTTTGTCACCGAGCCGTCGGCCGTCAAGCATTTGCAGCGCGAAGGCAAGCCGGACTCGGCCATTCACTACGTCGGCCACGTCATGGTCGACAACGTACTGTTCCAGGCCGACAAGCTGACCCGCACCGACACTTCCGGCTTTGAAACGAGCGCCTTCAAGGCGGCGCAGGCGGAAAAAAGTGGGCGCTATGGCGTCGTCACGCTGCACCGTCCCAGCAATGTCGACGATGCCGCCATGATGACCCGCATCGCCGGCGCCCTCAAGGATATTGCGGCCGACTTGCCGCTGATCTTCCCGGTGCACCCGCGCACGCGCGCCAACCTGGCCAGCTTCGGCATCGACCTGGGGCCGAACATCACGCTGGTCGGCCCGCAAGCCTACATGGCTTTTCTGAACCTCTGGAAAGACGCCACGGTGGTGCTGACCGACAGCGGCGGCCTGCAGGAAGAAACCACGGCGCTAGGCGTGCCTTGCATTACGATCCGCGAAAACACGGAGCGCCCCGTCACCGTCGACGAAGGTTCCAACGTGCTGGTGGGCACTGATCCGGTGCGCATCGTGGCCGAAGCGCGCAAGGTCATGCGCGGCGAAGGCAAGCAGGGCCGCCGTCCAGACCTGTGGGATGGCAAGGCCGCCGAGCGCATCGTCGCCGTGCTCGCGAGGGAACTTGCGTGACACAGCGCATTTCCATGATGGGCTGTCTGATCGACAACCTGTCCATGGAAGAGACCCTGCACCGGGTCGACGGTTTTATCCGCGCCGGCACGCCGCACCAGCATGTGGTGGTCAATGTCGACAAGCTCGTCAAGGCCAGCCGCGCGCCTGAGCTGCGCCGCATCATCAATGACTGCGACCTGGTCAGCGCCGACGGCATGCCGGTGGTGTGGGCGGCGCGCCTGCTGGGCAAACCGTTCAAGGAACGCGTGGCCGGCATCGACCTGTTCGAAGCCTTGATGGAGCGCGCGGCCGAACGCGGCTGGCGCGTGTTTTTGCTGGGCGCGCGCGAAGAAGTCGTGGCCCGCGTGCGCGCGCTGTACGAACAAAAATACCGTGGCTTGGTCATCGCCGGCCACCGCAACGGTTACTGGAGCGCGGCCGAGGAAATCAATGTGGTGGAACAGGTGGCCGCCAGCCGCGCCGACCTGCTGTTCGTAGCCATTAGTTCTCCCAAAAAAGAACAGTTTCTGGGCCAGTATCAGGCCCGCATGCAGGTGCCGTTTGCCATGGGCGTGGGCGGCAGCTTTGACGTTGCGGCCGGGCTGGTGCGGCGCGCACCGCGCTGGATGCAGCGCGCGGGGCTGGAATGGTTTTACCGTTTTTTGCAGGAACCGCGGCGCATGTTCCGCCGTTACTTTATCGATGACGTGGCTTTTCTCTGGCTGTTTCTCAAGGAAGCGGCGCGCCTTTGACCTCTCGAACAAGGACATCATGAGCACAATTGGCGCCACAGGCGCTATAGCCGGTTCGGGCGCTTCAGCCGCTTCGGGCATTATCGGCACTATCGGCAGTATCGGCACTATCGGCACTATCGGCGTTATCGGCCTCGGCTATGTCGGGCTTCCCCTGGTCGTTGAATTCGGCAAACTCGGGCCCACCATCGGCCTGGATATCTCGCAAGCCAAGGTCGATGCCTGCCGGCGCGGGGTCGACCCATCGCGCGAATTGTCCGACGCCCAGATGGCGCTGGCCGTGCACGCCGAGTACACGGCCGACCCGGCGCGCCTGAACGACGCCGACATGATTATCGTGGCCGTCCCAACCCCGGTCGACATCGCCCACAACCCCGATTTTGGCCCCTTGATCGGCGCCAGCGAGGTGGTCGGCAAATTCATGAAGCGCGGCGCCACCGTCGTCTACGAGTCCACCGTGTACCCGGGCGCGACCGAGGAAGTGTGCATTCCCGTGCTGGAAAAAGCGTCCGGCCTGACCTGGAAAAAAGACTTCTTCGTCGGCTACTCGCCCGAGCGCATCAACCCGGGCGACCGCGAACACACGCTCACGACCATCCTGAAAGTGGTCGCCGGCGATACGCTAGAAACGCTGGAAAAAGTGGCCGTCATGTACGAGGCCATCGTCGTGCCCGGCGTGCACCGCTGCTCGAGTATCAAAGCCGCCGAAGCTTGCAAGGTCATTGAAAACACGCAGCGCGACCTGAACATCGCCTTGATGAATGAGCTCGCCCTCATTTTCGACAAGATCGGCATCGACACCGCCGAAGTGCTGCAAGCTGCCGGCACCAAGTGGAACTTTCTCAAGTTCAGCCCGGGCCTGGTGGGCGGGCATTGCATCGGCGTCGATCCGTATTACCTGACCCACAAGGCGGGCATGCTGGGCTACCATCCGCAAGTCATTCTGGCGGGCCGGCGCATCAACGACGGCATGGCCAAGTTCATTGCCGAGGCGACCATCAAGAACATGATCGCCAGCGGCGCGCATATCAAGGGCGCGCGCGTCATCGTGCTGGGCCTGACCTTCAAGGAAGACTGCGCCGACCTGCGCAACTCCAAGGTCGGCGACGTGATCACCGAATTGCGTTCCTACGGGGTGGACGTGTTTGTCCATGATCCGTATGCTGACCATGCCGAAGCGCTGCACGAATATGGCGTCACGCTGCTCGACTGGGCGCAATTGCCGCGCGCCGAAGCGATTGTCGCGGCGGTGTCGCACAAGCAGCTGCGCGCGTTAAGTGCGCAAGATTTTTGCCACAAGCTGGTCGATGGCGGCTGCTTCATCGACGTCAAGGCTTGCTTTGACGCGCAAGCGCTGCAAGCGGCGGGCATGCGCGTCTGGCGACTGTAAACAACCCTTTTTAGTGAGTCCCTATGAAAATTCTCGTTACCGGCGGCCTTGGCTACATTGGCGCGCACACTTGCGTTGAACTGATCGCGGCCGGGCATGATCCCGTCGCCCTCGACAACTTGTCCAACACCACAACGGCCGTGCAGGCGCGTGTGGAAAAAATCACCGGCCGCCCGCTGGCCTTTGTCAAAGCCGACATCCGCGACCGCGCCGCGCTCGACGCCGTCTTCACGCAGCATGCCTTTGATGCCGTGATCCACTTCGCGGGCCTGAAAGCGGTGGGCGAATCGGTCGCGCAGCCGCTGCGCTACTACGACAACAACGTGGCCGGCAGCGTCACGCTGTTTGAAGCGATGCAGGAGCACGGCGTCAAGACGCTGGTGTTCAGCTCGTCGGCCACGGTCTACGGCGACCCGGCGTCGGTGCCGATCAGCGAACACTTTCCGCTGTCGGCCACCAACGCCTACGGTCGCAGCAAGCTGATGATCGAAGACATCCTGCGCGACCTGATTGTCGCCCAGCCCGACTGGTGCATTGCACTGCTGCGCTACTTCAATCCGGTCGGCGCCCACGAAAGCGGGCTCATCGGCGAGGAGCCGAACGGCATTCCCAACAACCTGCTGCCGTATATCGCCCAGGTGGCCGAAGGCCGGCGCGAAAAACTGTCCGTCTACGGCGACGATTACCCCACGCCCGACGGCACCGGCCTGCGCGATTACATCCACGTGGTCGACCTGGCGCTAGGTCATGTCAAAACCCTAAGCAAGCTGGCGACAGGTCCCGGCGTTGTTACGTACAATTTGGGCACCGGGCGTGGCAATAGTGTTCTGGAAATGGTGCGCGCGTTCGAGCGCGCCAGCGGCAAGGCCGTTCCCTACCAGATCGTGCCCCGCCGTCCCGGCGATATTGCCGCCTGCTACGCCGATCCCGCGCTCGCAAAAGCAGAACTTGGCTGGAGCGCCGAACGCGATATCGCCCAAATGTGCGCCGATTCCTGGCGCTGGCAATCGATGCCCAAATGACTAGATAAAGGAAGTTCTGATGAAAGCAATGATTTTAGCCGCGGGCAAAGGCACCCGCGTACGTCCTCTGACCTACGACCTCCCCAAGCCCATGATCCCGATCCTGGGCAAGCCCGTGATGGCTTACCTGGTGGAGCATCTGGCCAAGTACGGCGTCACTGAAATCATGGTCAACGTCAGCTATCTGCATGAAAAAATCGAAGAGTATTTCGGCGAAGGGCACCAGTTCGGCGTGCAGATCGGCTATTCCTTCGAGGGTTACACCACCGACGATGGCGAAGTCGTACCGCAACCGATCGGCTCGGCCGGCGGCCTGAAAAAAATCCAGGAGTTCGGCGGCTTTTTCGACGAAACTACGGTGGTGTTGTGCGGCGACGCGCTGATCGACCTCGACTTGAAGTCGGCGCTGTTCGAGCACCGGCGCCGTGGCGCGCTGGCGTCCATCATCACCAAGGAAGTGCCGTGGGATAAGGTCTCGAGCTACGGCGTGGTCGTGGCCGATGCCGACGGACGCATCACCGCGTTCCAGGAAAAACCCAGCCAGGCCGAGGCCAAGTCCAATTTCATCAGCACCGGGATTTATATTTTCGAGCCGGAAGTCATCGACCTGATTCCGAAGGACCGCCAATTCGATATCGGTTCCGAACTGTTCCCGCTGCTGGTAGAAAAGGGCGTACCGTTTTACGCGCAGGCGCGCTCGTTCAACTGGATCGACATCGGCACCGTGTCCGATTACTGGCAAGTGCTGCAAGACATGCTGCGCGGACAAATCCCGCAGCTTGACGTGCCCGGCACCCAGATCGAAGACGGCCTGTGGGTTGGCCTGAACACCCAGATCGCGTGGGAAGGCACCACCATCGAAGGCCCCGTCTACATCGGCTCGGGCGCGCGCATCGAGCCGGGTGTGCACATCGTGGGGCCGAGCTGGATCGGGCACGGCAGCCACATCTGCGCGGGCGCGAAAGTCGTGCGCAGTGTACTTTTTGAATACACGCGCGTCTTGCATGATGTAAACTTGCACGAAATGATCGTGTTCAAAGATTACAGCGTCGATCGCGCAGGGGAGATGAAACATGTCTCCGAGTACGCATCGCATGCATGGTTGAACGCGCGCGACCGGCGCCAAAGCCGGCGCACCGATGCAAGCGCCGAACAGAACACCTTGTTATAAAAACAGACCAAGAAAAGAAAGCAGAACCAATGAAAATTTACCCAGTCATCCTGTCCGGCGGCGCCGGCACCCGGTTGTGGCCGCTGTCGCGTGCGGTGCTGCCCAAGCAACTGCTGCCGCTGGTGACGGACAAAACGATGCTGCAAGACACTGTCTTGCGCGTCACGGGCTGGCCCGACCTGATGACGCCGCTGGTGGTGTGCGGCAACGAGCACCGTTTCCTGGTGGCTGAGCAATTGCGCGAGATCGACGTCAAGCCGCTCGGCATCCTGCTCGAGCACGTGGGGCGCAACACCGCGCCGGCCGTTGCCGCCGCCGCCCAGTACCTGGTCGCCATCGACCCCGACGCCGTCATGCTGGTGCTGCCGGCCGACCATGTAATTGAAAACCAGCCAGCCTTCGCCGCCGCCGTGGCGAGCGCCGCGAAGCTGGTGGCGGGCGGCGCCCTGGCCACCTTCGGCATCGTGCCGCAGGGGCCGGAAACGGGTTACGGCTACATCCGCCGCGGCGCGCACGTGGCCGGTTCCGAAGAGGGCTTTCAGGTCGACCGTTTCGTTGAAAAGCCGGACCGCGCAACTGCCCAAGGTTTTGTGGATGACGGCCGCTATTACTGGAACAGCGGCATGTTCCTGTTCAGCGCGCGCGCCTACCTCGACGAGCTGGCCGAATTCGCCCCCGCCATTGCCGCCGCGGCCGAAGCGTCGGTACGGCTCGGTTACCAAGACCTCGATTTCTGCCGCCTGGACGAAGCCTCGTTCACGATGTGCCCGTCCGACTCGATCGATTACGCCGTCATGGAGCGCACCGCGCGCGCGGTGGTGGTGCCGGCTGACATCGGCTGGAGCGATGTCGGCTCCTGGTCGGCGCTGTGGCAAGTGCAACAAGCCGGGGCCGACGCCAACGGCAACGTACGGCGCGGCGATGTCTACCTTGACGGCGTGAGCAATTCGCTGGTGCGCGCGTCCAGCCGCATGGTGGCCGTGCTGGGCGTGCAAGACTTGATCGTGGTCGAGACCAATGACGCCGTGCTGGTGGCGCACAAGGACCAGGTGCAGCGCGTCAAGCAGATCGTCGAGCACCTGCAGAAGACCGAGCGCACCGAGCACTTGCAGCACACCAAGGTGTACCGCCCGTGGGGTCACTATGAAGGCATCGATGCGGGCGACCGGTTCCAGGTCAAGCGCATCACGGTCAAGCCGGGCGAAAAGCTGTCGCTGCAAATGCACCACCACCGCGCCGAGCACTGGGTGGTGGTCAGCGGCACTGCGCGCGTGACCTGCGGCGAGAAAGTAAGCCTGCTGTCCGAAAACGAGTCGACCTACATTCCAATCGGCATGAATCACCGCCTCGAAAATCCGGGCAAGCTGCCGCTGCACATCATCGAAGTGCAAAGTGGCAGTTACTTGGGCGAAGACGACATCGTCCGCTTCGAAGACATTTACCAGCGCGCCTGAGCCACCGCGCGCGCAAAAGCAGGGAGCCTCGGCTCCCTTTTTTTCGCGCCTGCACAACTCTACCCCGGGGTAGATTGTGAACTGACAAAGCGCAAACACAACACTTTCTGCGCGGAAAGAAATTTCCATAGGGAAAACAATTGCCTCAGGGATACAATAAATGCGTCGAATCATTTCTTCCCGGGGGCATCATGTTGCAGACAATTTCCAAAGCATTACTGGCTTTTTCCACCATGACGCTGCTCGTCGCCTGCAGCAATACGCCGGCCGATGCACCCGTCGCTGCCGTCGCTCCTGCGGCTGCCGTCGCACCGATCTTCGTCGAATACGCCGCTGACCCTGCCGCTGCGCCAGCGGGCACGCGCGTGTTGGTCGCGTCCGTCAACGTGCTGGTCACCCCGCCGCAAGTGTCGGAAAGCGAACGCGTCGCTGAAGAGCTGCGCCTGGTCGATTTTGAACAGTCGTTTGCTATTGAAATGAATCGCCGCAACCAGGAACAGGCCGCGCGCGCCGAACGCGCCGCCGTCGCCGCGCGCGCCGGGGTGGTGCAGGGCCCCGGCTGCGAAGGTACCGAGGGCCACGCCGCCGTGGAATGCGAGCAGTCGCTGATCTGACCCGACCGAAGCGTTGGTCCCGTGAAGGAAGCTGCGGCTTCCTTTTTTTACGTGCGCCCAGCATGGGCGCATCCTTGCAGTACAAGTAGTTCTTCTTTCGCTGGAAGGCTACCCTTCTTTTCGCGCCGCTTCCCGGCCCACGCGCCCTTGTTTTTCACGCCGGTTAGTCCATTCGGATCAATGTGCCGTCATCAACGTGTCACCTCCGACCGTTAATATCCATTCCGTCAATATTAGGTGCTTTTTTATAACACTCTGCGGGCAAGCGCCGTGCCATTTACACAAAACAGTTTTTCTACCACTTCACTTCAGGATTTTCGATGACAAAGCTTGTTGCTACGATTCGCGCCCCCGGCCGGCTGACCGTGCTCGCCGCTCTGATGGCTGGACTGTCCGCTCCCGCCTTGGCGGCTTCGCCGAACCTCGTTATCAGCCAGATTTACGGCGCCGGCGGCAACAGCGGAACGACCTTCTACAAGTTCGACTACATCGAGATCTTCAACCGCGGCAGCACGGCCGTCACGGCCAGCGGCTGGAGCGTGCAATACGGTTCGCAGAACAGCACGACCTGGAGCAACAAGTCCCCACTGCCAACCTTTACCATCGAGCCTGGCCAGTACCTGCTGATCCAGGAGCAGGGCGGCACCGGCGCCCAGGCCGCGCTGCCAACCCCGGTCATTGTGCCGACCACGATGTTCAACATGTCTGCAACCGTCGGCAAGGTCGCCCTGGTCAGCGATACCGTCTCGCTGTCGGGCGCCACGCCGGCCACGGCCAATGTCGTCGACCTGCTCGGCTTTGGCGCCGCCAACGGCAGCGAAACCGCGCCGTCTGCGCCGGCCAGCAACACGCTGGCCTTGTTCCGCGCCCAGGGCGGCTGCGTCGACACCGATAACAACGCGGCCGATTTCGCCACCGGCGCGCCAAGCCCGCGCACCAGCGATTCGCCCCGCAACAGCTGCGCCGTAGCCGCCGCGCCCATCGTGCTGACCTGCCCATCCTCGCTTGCCATCGAGCAGGGCACCGGCCGCGGTGTCAGCTTGAGCGGCAAGGATGCCGACAGCATCGTCAACGGCGCCAGCATTACCAGCGCCGCCGTGGCCGGCATCAGCCTGGCCGGCTTCACCCCCGCCGCTGCCCGTGGCGGCGTGGCCAGCGTTAACCTGCAGGCCGACGCTTCCCTGGCCGCCGGCAGCTATCCCGTCACGATCCGCTTCACCAATGACAGCGCGCAGGAGAGCAGCTGCAGCGTCACCGTCGCCGTCACCGGCGTGGCCGCCATTTCCCAGATCCAGGGCGCGGGCGAGGCCAGCCCGTTCAAAGACCAGGTCGTGATCACCGAAGGCGTGGTCACCCACAAGGTTGGCAACGGCTACTTTTTGCAGGACGCCGTCGGCGACGGCAACCCGGCCACGTCCGACGGCCTGTTCGTGTTCACCTCGGGCGCCGTCAACGTCGGCGACCTATTGCGCGTGCGCGGCACCATCACCGAATTTCGCCCGACCGGCGCGCCGCGCACCTACACGGAAATGAAGGACGTCACGGCTACCAAGGTCCTCTCCAGCGGCAACAGCGTCACGCCCACCAATATCAACTTCGACGGCACCCTGGACCTGGCCCGCTTCGAGGGGATGTTGGTCAACATCAACAATGCGCTCACCATCAACCAGTCCAGCTTCCTGGGCACGCGCGGCGAACTGACGCTGGCTGCCGGCCGGCGCGAAACACCGACCAACCGCTACCGTCCAGGCACGCCGGAAGCGATTGCGCTCGCTACGGCCAATGCGCGCAATGCACTGGTGCTTGACGACAGTATTTTCGTCGCGCCAACCGTGATTCCTTATGTCGACGGCGGCGCGCGCATCGTGCGCGCGGGCGACACCGTCACCGGCCTGACCGGCGTCATCGACTACGGTTCCATCGGCGCCGGCGCCGGCTTCAAGCTGCAGTACACGCTCGAGCCGTCGTTCTCGGCGACCAACCCGCGCACGGGCGCACCGCAACTGGCTGCCGGCAATATCAAGGTCGCCAGCGCCAACGTGCTCAATTACTTCACGACCTTTACCGACGGCACCAATGCCTGGGGCGAGACCGGCGTCGGCTGCCAGCTCGGCGCCACCAACGCGGCGGCCAACTGCCGCGGCGCCAACAATATGGCCGAATTCGAACGCCAGACCAAAAAGATTGTCAATGAAATGCTGGGCATCGACGCCGACGTGTTTGGCTTGATGGAAATCCAGAACAACGGCGACATCGCGACCGACTACCTGGTGCAGCAACTCAATGGCAGCGTCGGCTACCCGCTCTACGCCTACGTGCCCGCGCCTGCCGCCACCGGCACCGACGCCATTCGCGTATCGATGATCTACAAGCCGGCCAAGGTGCAGCTGGTGGGCGCGGCGCTGTCGGACGCTGACAGCGTCAACACCCGTCCGCCCATGGCGCAGACTTTCAAGGCCGGCAACGGCGCCCGGTTCTCGCTGGTGGTCAACCATTTCCACGCCAAGGCCAGCACCTGCAGCGGCGAAAACGCCGACCAGGGCGACGGCCAGGGGTGCAGCAATGTGCGCCGCACCCAGCAAGCCACCCGCCTGGCCAAGGTGTTCATCCCGCAAATCATCAGCGTCGCGGGCGACCCTGACGTGCTGGTCATGGGCGACCTGAACGCCAACGGTGCCGAAGACCCGATCTTCACCTTGACCGAGTCGGGCCTGGTCAACCAGCTCGAGCGCTTCGTGCGTCCCCTTGAAACGCCGTATTCGTACGTGTTCAACGGTGAAGTGGGCTACCTCGACCACGCGCTGGCAACGCCGTCCCTCAGCGCCCAGATGACCGGCGCGGCCGAGTGGCACAACAATGCTGACGAGCCGACCATGATCGACTACAACATCGACGGCAAGACGGCCGCCGCCGTGGCCCTGATCGAAGACCATGCCTACCGCGCTTCCGACCATGACCCGGTCGTGGTCAGCATGAACTTGCCGGCAACCATTACCGACGCCAGCGCCAACTTGACGGTGCAGCGCTCCGGCCTGGTGCAAAACCGCGTGACCGGCAAGGTCAGCGCCACCATCACCCTGACCAACATTTCGGGCAAATCGATGAGCGGCCCGTTCCTGGTGCTGTTTACCAACTTGACCCCCGGCGTGTCGATTGAAAACGCCACCGGCATGAAGGACGGCATGTATTACATCACCGTCAACAATGCAACGATCGCCCCCGGCGCCAAGGCGAGCTTCAGCGCCGTGTACGTCAACCCGAACAAGGTGGTCTTTGGTCACACCAACAAAGTCTTTACCGGCACTTACTAATTCCAAGGAACCATGACCATGTTTAACTTTGCAAGCTTCGCCCGCCAGGCACTACTGGCTGCCACCCTGGCGCTGAGCAGCGCCGCCGCGTTGGCAGGTCCCAGCTACCTGGTGACGATCCATACGGGCAACGTCGATGCCGAAGCCGGCTTGATGGACTTCAATTTCTATACCACCAATGACGCCATCGGCGGTACTGCCAGCTTGTCGAACTTCAGCGGCGCCTTCGGCGCCGAGTACGACCGCGCCGGCAGCGCCGACGGCAGCGTTGCCGACACGCTCACCTTCACCCCGGGCTTGACGTCGAACTACCTGACCCAAAACGTGCTCTTCGGCGGCGACTTTTCGTTCAACGTGACGTTTTCAGGCGACTATGAAACCGTGGCGGGCCTGTATGCGCCCACCTTCCAGGTCTCGCTGTACGACGCTTTCCTGGCCACGGAGTACGGCGTGGCCGTGCAGTTCGACCTGCTCCCGGCGCTCAATGCCGATGCCGCCGGCGTGCTGGTGACGATTAACGACCCATTGCTGGCCAGCGTCACCGAACTGGTGGCGTCGGACGTGCCCGAGCCGTCCGCCATGCTGATGATGCTCAGCACGCTGGCGCTGGCCGGTGTTGCACTGCGCCGCCGTCGCAGCCGCTAAGTCAGGGCCAGCCGTTCCGGGCGCCGCGCCCGACCTTGCATCAGACACATTTGTTCGGAAACGACAAGTGTGTCTTTTTTTTATCCTGGTACAGCACGCCTCAACAACAATGCTCCACCGTGCGCATAGAATGACGGGCGCGATTTAGTCGACATCTGTCTTAATACACAAACTAAATTGTATTAGCCATGGGTTCCCGGCTTCGGGCATAGTCATTTTAATATGCAATTTTGTGTGAGTATTCGTTTAGGATCGCAATAATGCCAGCCCACATACTCGTCGTCGACAGCGATTGCGCCGTCCAGCAAGTGATCCATTCGAACCTGAGCCGGGCCGGCCACGTCGTTGCCAGCAGCGTTGATGCCGAGTGCGCACTGCTGGCGCTGGGCGAGTGCCTGCCCGACCTGCTGCTGCTCGAGTGGGACTTGCCCGGCCAGTCGGGCGTCTCCTTGATCCGGCGACTGCGCGCTCAGCCGCGCACGCGCGACTTGCCAATCATCATGGTCAGCGCCCGCAGCGGCGAGCATGACAAGATCATGGCGCTCGAGTCCGGCGCCGACGATTACATTACCAAGCCCTTCGGCCCGCGCGAAATGATTGCCCGCATTGGCGCCTTGCTGCGTCGCCGCTCGCCCCACGCGGCCGCAGACACGGTGCAAATGGCCGGCCTGCGCCTCGACCCGAGCACCCACCGCGTCACGGCCGGCAACCAGCAGGTGGCGCTGGGCCGCGTGGAGTTTCGCCTGCTTAATTTTCTGATGCACCATCCAGAGCGCGTGCATACCCGTTCCCAACTGCTCGACCAGGTCTGGGGCGACCATGTTTTTCTGGGTGAGCGTACCGTGGACGCCCATGTCGGCCGCCTGCGCAGCGCGCTGCAGGCCACCGGCCACCAGGAACACATCGAAACCGTGCGCGGCAGCGGCTACCGCTTCGTGGCCTGGGGCACGCGCGCCGGACAACCCTGGCAAGCCGCCGCCGCGTGACAGCGCCCGTCATCCTCAGCAAGAGGGAGCAGGAGTACCTGCTGCGCATTATCGAGTCGTCCTTGCAGGTGGACGACCTGCGCCAGTTCTTTCTCTGGAGCCAAGGTCAGCTGCAAGCATTGCTGCCCCATCAACTGATGGTGTGTATGCAGTTTTCGGGCGCGGGCGTGCTGCAGCGCATTGAAGCCTTGCACGCCAGCGTGGAGGGGGAATCTGCCATCGCGCGTCTGTGCGATCCGCATGCCGGGCTGGCCGTGCGCCTGGCGCGCCATTGCAGCGCGCCAGGCGTCTTGCCTTGCATGGCGCAATTGCACGGGCACGGCCCCCTCGATCGAGCTGTTGCACCTTTCCAGGCCGAACTGGCCGACTGCGGCTACGCCAATGTGATCATCGACGGCAGCGGCCCGGTAGCCGGGGGCGCGACTGTGTTTGCGCTGTTCGGCCTGCCGATGCGCCCCGGCGCGCGCCATGCCTATTTTCTGGCCTTGCTGCTGCCGCAGTTGCACCTGGCGCTGGTCAGACTGGCCCGGCCGGGCAGCGCACTGGCCCGCACCACACCCGGCGCTGCGGGCCGGGCGCTGAGCGCGCGCGAGGCGCAAATCGTGCACTGGCTGCGCGCCGGCAAGCGCAACGACGAGATCGGCGCCATCCTGGGCCTGAGTGGCTTGACTGTGAAGAATCATTTGCAGCGGATCTACAAACTGTTGGGTGTGCGCAACCGTGTCGAAGCGGTCACCCGCTGCACCGATGCGGGCTTGCTGGCCAATGAAAGACTAGTCATTTCCGCTGGGACTTGAACATCGTTTTGTCTATTGCAGGACGGCAATGCAGCTCGCCGTCGGTCAGCCTAAACAGTAGTTGTGGGTATTGCAAAGGGTATGGTAGCCTTGCACGCCAAAATGAGCCATTGAGGAGTCGGTCGGATGTTTGCAACAAACCCAAGACACAGCACTGCGCGCAAGCACAACGCGGGCTTTACGCTGCTCGAATTACTGGTCGTTATCGTCATCATCGGCTTGCTGGCCGCCTATGTCGGTCCCAAATATTTTGCCCAACTGGGCAAGTCGGAAGTCACGGTCGCCAAGGCCCAGATCGAATCGTTTGAAAAGTCGCTCGACACCTACCGCCTCGACGTCGGGCGCTATCCGAGCACGGAGGAGGGCATGGCCGCGCTGATGGTCGCGCCTCCGGCCGCCGCCACCAAGTGGAACGGCCCGTACCTGAAAAAAGCGGCGCCGCTCGACCCGTGGGGCAACGCCTACGTGTACCGTTCTCCCGGCGCCAAGGCCGAGTACGAAATCGTTTCCACCGGCAAGGATGGCCAGCCGGGCGGTACTGGCGAAAACGCCGATATCGTCACCCAGTAAGCCGCATATTTCCTTGCGCACTTTTCCTTGAATCGGTAGAACGTTCCATGCAGTTTGCCGTCCGAACCTTGGCGCCCGATATGTCCATCGCGCGCATGACTGTTGACGCCCTCGACGAGGCCGATGCGCGCCGCCAGGTTGAGTCGCGCGGGCTGTTCGTCTCGCAGGTGGAACCGGTGCGCGCGGGCGGCCTGCGCAAAAGACGCGGCGGCGCACTGTCGCTGGTGCTGTTCAGCCAGGAGCTGCTGGCGCTGCTCACCGCCGGCCTGGGCATCGTCGAAGCGCTCGAAGCGCTGCTGGAAAAGGAAGCCTCCGAAAACACCCGCGGCGTGCTCGAACGCCTGCTGGGCGGCCTGCGCGAAGGCAAGCGTTTTTCCACCGTCCTGTCCGAACAGCCCGACCTGTTTCCCCCGCTGTATATCGGCATCGTGCGCGCGGCCGAAGGCACCAGCGACCTGCCGCGTTCGCTCTCGCGCTTCATCGATTACCAGCAGCGCATTGACATCGTGCGCAGCAAGATCGTCAGCGCCGCCATTTATCCCTGCATCCTGCTGCTCGTGGGCGGCGGCGTGAGCCTGTTCCTGATCACCTATGTAGTGCCCAAATTCGCCGAGGTCTACCAGGGCGCGGGGCGCGATCTGCCGTGGATGTCCAAGGTCATGCTCGGCTGGGGCCAGTTCGCCGGCGCCCACACCAGCATGCTGCTGGCGGGCCTGGGCAGCGTGGCCGCGCTGGGCGTGCTGGCCTGGCGCCACCTGACGCGCGACGGCGGCCTGGGCCGCCTGCTGGCGCGCCTGCCCGGCATTGGCGAGCGCGTTCGGATCTATGAACTGTCGCGCCTGTACCTGACGCTCGGCATGCTCTCCGAAGGCGGCATCACCATCGTGCACGCGATTGAAACGGTGCAGTCGATGGTCTCGGCCACGGTGCGCGCCTCGCTGGTTGCCGCGCGCGCCGACATCGAAGCGGGCCAGCCCTTGTCGACCGCCTTCGAAGCGCACCAGCTGACCACCCCGATTTCGCTGCGCATGCTGCGCGTGGGCGAGCGCACCGGCGACATGGGCCCGATGCTGACCCAGTCAGCCGCGTTCTACGACGGCGAAATCAGCCGCTGGATCGACCGTTTTACGCGCACCTTCGAGCCGCTGCTGATGGCCGGCATCGGCCTGATCGTCGGCGCCATCGTGGTGCTGCTGTATATGCCCATTTTCGACCTTGCCGGAGACATGTCATGAGCCAGGCTTGCATGATCGACGCCGCTATGCTGGCGCGCGCGCGCGCCCAGAGCCTGCACACCCAGCGTCCCTTGATGGCCGAACTCGAAGTGCTGTGCGGGCTCGACGCGCGCCTGATCGTGCAGGAACTGGCGCTGCCCTTTGGCCTGTCGGTGATGGAAACGGCCGAAATGCTCAGCCAGTTGCCCGCCTTTGACCTGCTGCCGCTGGCGCACGCGCTGGCGCGCCACTGCGTGCTGCTGCGCGGCGCGGCGGGCGAACTGACCGGGGTGATTGCCGACCCGTTCGACCTGGACCTGCAAACCTGGCTCGAGACGCAAGCGCGCGCCACGCCCAGCCATCCCTTGCGCCTGCGCCTGGCGCTGCAGTCCGACATCCAGGCCTACCTGTCCAAGCAGGAAGAGTCGGCGCGCGCGGTCGATACGCTGGTGGCGGGCGTCTCCGAAGGTCGGCGCGACGGCAAGACCGCCGCCGTGCTCTCGTTCGCGTCGGTGTCGGAAGCTGCCAGTCCCGCCGTCAAGCTGGTCAACTCCACTTTGTACGACGCCTTGAAAGCGGGCGCTTCCGACATTCACCTGGAAAGCACCGCCGGCGGGCTGGCCGTCAAGTACCGCGTGGACGGGGTGCTTGACCACGCAACCTCGGTCAACGGCATTGAAGTGGCCGAACATATCATTTCGCGCCTGAAGGTACTGGCCGAACTGGACATCGCCGAGCGGCGCGTGCCGCAGGATGGCAGCTTCCGGGTCGAGTCGGGTGGGCGCGAGATCGACCTGCGCGTGTCGATCATGCCGAGCATTCACGGCGAAGACGCCGTCATCCGGATCCTGGACAAGCGCGCCATGATCGAAGCGTACGGCGCGCTCACGCTCGAAGCGCTCGGCTTTGACGCCGCTTCCCTGGTGTCGCTGCGCACGCTGGCGCAAGAAGCTTACGGCATGCTGCTCGTGACCGGGCCCACCGGTTCGGGCAAGACCACCACGCTGTACGCGGCGCTGACCGAAATTCACAACGGGCGCGAAAAGATCATCACCATTGAAGACCCGGTCGAATACCAGCTGCCCGGCATTTTGCAAATTCCCGTCAACGAGAAAAAAGGCCTGACCTTTGCCAAGGGCTTGCGCTCGATCTTGCGCCACGACCCGGACAAGATCATGGTCGGGGAAATCCGCGACCGCGAGACGGCTGAAATTGCGGTGCAGTCGGCGCTTACGGGCCACCTGGTGCTCACCACCGTCCACGCCAACAATGTGTTCGACGTGTTTGGCCGCTTCACCCACATGGGCATCGATCCATATGCGTTCGTGTCGGCGTTAAACGGCATCTGGGCCCAGCGCCTGGTGCGCATGAACTGCCCGCACTGCGCCGCGCAGTACACGCCAAGCGACGCCGAACTTGCCGCCGTCAACCTGGAGCGCAATGAAGTGCAGGATTACCTTTTCATGCAGGGCAAGGGTTGCGGGGACTGCCGCGGCACCGGCTACAAGGGACGCCGCTCGATTGCCGAGATCTTGACGCTGAACGATGAAATCCGCGAGCTGATCGTCGACAAGCGCCCGATCCGCCAGATCAAGCAGGCCGCCTACGAGAACGGCACGCGCAGCTTGCGCCTGGCTGCGCTCGACTTGGTCAAGCGCGGCGCCACCACGCTCACGGAGATTAAACGGGTGACACTGCATGCGTAAAAGTTTTGGACAATCCTTGCGCATCGGCGTATCCAGGCATGTGGTGGCGCTGGTCACGGCCAACCGCTTCGGCAAGGCGCGCGCGCAAGTGGTGGCCGAGCTGGCGCTGGGCCAGGGTGGGGTCGACGCCATCGGCGCTGCGCTGCGCCAGCTGCTGGCCGACGCCGGCTGCGCCAAGTGGAGCGCGACGGTCGTGCTGGCCGATGAACTGGCCCGCATCTGGCAAGTGGCGCCGCCCGTTGGCGCCGCCCGCCTGGCCGACCTGGAAGGGGCGGCCGCGCTGCGCTTCCAGTCGCTGTACGGCGAGAGCGCAGCCGGCTGGAAGCTGGCCGGCGGCTGGGACACCGAAAAGCCCTTCATCGCCTGCGCGCTGCCGCGCCAGCTGCTCGCCATGCTGGGCGCGGCGGCGGGCGAACAGCACGTCACGCTGGTGGAAATCGTGCCCCAGTTCGTCGCCGGCTGGAACCAGTACCGGCGCGCCCTGTTGCCCGGGGCCTGGTACGGCCTGGTGCAGGAAAATGTCCTCACGCTCGGCGCCATAGACGCCGGCCAGGTGCGCGCCGTGCGCGCCACCGCGCTGCCTGAGGGTGCTGGCATCGAGTGGCTCGGCCAGCATGTGGCGCGCGAAGCCTTGCGCTTGAATCTGCCGGTGCCGCAGCGGCTGCAGCTGTCCGGCCAGGCGCCTGCCATCTGGAACAATAGCAGCGGCGCGTTTGCGTGCTCGCTGCTGGCGCCGCAATCGAACCCTTCGCTGTCGCACGCGGCGCGCCTGGCAGCTACCGGAATTTGTTCATGAATCAGCTCCCCATCGACTTTGCGCCGCCGGGTTTGCGGCGTACTTTGCACCGCACCACCAGGCGCGCCTGGGTGCTGGGCGTGGTGGGCCTGACGCTGTGCGCGGTGGCGGGCGTGCTCGGTGGGCGCATGCTGGCGCGCCAGAAAGCGGACGACGCCATGCTGGAAGCGGCGCGCGTGCGCGCCAACGTGCCGGTGGTGGTCGCGGTGGCCAGCACGGGTCCGCGCGTGAGCGAGCAGCAGGCCGCCGTGGTCAACGCCGCCGTCATGCAGTTGAATTTGCCGTGGCGCGCGCTGCAGGACGCCATTGGCGCGGCCACGCCGCCGGCCATTGCCATGCTGGCGCTGGAGCCGGACGCGCGCAAGCGCAGCATGAAAATCACCGCCGAGGCCAAGAGCAGCGACGCGATGATCGACTACGTCGAAAAGCTCAAAGAGCAGGAGCTATTTGCCAACGTGGCCTTGACGCGCCACGAGATCAACGAACAGGACCCGGCGCGCCCGATCCGCTTCCAGATCGAAGCAGAATGGATCGCCCCATGAAGCCGATAAATTTTTCCGCGCTGGCCTTGCGCCTGCGCCTGGCCGCCACCGCCCTTGGCCCCGTGTTTTGTCTTGCCTGCGCGTTGATCGCGGTGGGCGCTGCGGCGCTGGCCTGGCTGCTGCCGCAGCGCGCGCTGCAGGCCGAACGCCACCGCAACGCGCTGCGCGTGGTGAGCATGCCGGCCGTTGCCAGCGCCGTGCTGCCGGTGGCCACCAGCGACCAGAATCTGGCACTGTTTTACGCCACGCTGGGTGAGCAGCGCTACGCCGAGCAGCAGGTCAAGACGCTGTTCGCGCTGGCCGGCAAGGCCAGCCTGTCGCTCAGCCAGGGCGAATACAAGAGCGCCTATGACCGGAACGCGAACCTGCACACTTACCAGGTCACGCTGCCGGTCAAGGGCACCTACGGCCAGGTCTGGTCGTTCGGCTTGATGGCGCTGCGTTCGATTCCCTACGCGTCGCTCGATGAATTGAGCTTCAAGCGCGAAAATATCGGCGACGCCCAGCTCGAAGCGCGCCTGCGCCTGACGCTGTATTTGTCCGACCAGGGAGGCGCGCGATGAATCCACGCCATATCGCCATGGGAGCGGCCTTGCTGGGCGCCGCGGCGCTGGTCGCTTTTGGCGACCGCAAGCCCGACAGCGGCGTGGCCGAAGCGGTCGAGCGCAAACCGGCCCGCGCCGACGCGACCGTGGCCGCCGTCGCCATTCCCCGGCGCGCGGCGCCCGGCGCTGCGGCCGACCCGGCCATTTTGCGCCTGACCCCGCGCGCCACCCTGATTGGCAACAGCGACGAGGCCATGGGCCCCGGCCAGGACGTGTTTGGCCGGCGCGACTGGACGCCGCCACCGCCGCCGCCGCCCAAGCAGGCCAGCAACGCCGCGCCGCCACCACCGCCGCCGCCCATGGCGCCGGCGCTGCCTTTCACCTATCTTGGCAAGGCCGCGTCCGCCGGCAGCTGGGAAGTATTTCTCGCCATTGGCGAGAAGACTTACATCGTGCGCGACAAGATGGTCATCGACGGCACTTACCGGGTTGACGCGATAGCACCGCCGACGCTGACGCTTACTTATTTGCCTTTGAACCAGGTTCAACAGCTTAACATTGGAGTACTCGACTGATGCCTAGTCACCTTTCTCGCCGCCTGTCCATGCCACTCCTGGCGCTGCTGCTTTCCGGCTGCGCCGCCCAGATGGCGTACCAAGAAGGGCAGACCCTGGTCGACCAGGACAAGATCGAAGCGGGCTTGCGCAAGTACCAGCAGGCGGTCGCTGCCGATCCGGGCAACCCCAAGTATCGCCTCGCCTTCCTGCGCACGCGCGACCGCAACGCCACGCGTTTGCTGGACCTAGCCGACCGCGCGCTGGCCAGTGGCAACGCCGAAGCGGCGCTGCAGCATTACCAGCGCGTGCTCTCGATCGACCCGGCCAACGAGCGCGCCCGGCTGGGCATGCGCGCCATCGAAGCCGATGTGCGCCACGCAAGCTTGCTGGACAGCGCCGAAGCGTCGTTTGCCAGCGGCGACTATGAGCAGGCGCGCGCCAGTGCGGCGGCGATCCTGACCGAGCGCCCCAACCATGAACAGGCGCGCAAGCTCCTGGTGCGCATCAATGAAAAGACGGCCGCCGCGCCGGTGGCGGAAACGGGCCTGGCCGCGGCCTACCGGCAGCCGATCAGCATCGAGTTTCGCGACGCGCCGCTCAAGCAAGTGTTTGAGGTCATCTCGCGCCGCTCGGGCTTGAACTTTTTGTTCGACAAGGACGTCAAAGCGGACCAGCGCACCACCATCATGCTGAAAAACAGCACCGTGGAGGCGGCCGTGCACTTTTTGCTCGTGACCAACCAGCTTGAGCAGCAAGTCATGGATGGCAATACCATCCTGGTGTATCCCAACGTAGCTGCCAAGCTCAAGGAATACCAGGAAATGACGATCAAGACTTTCTTCCTGGCCAATGCCGACGCCAAGTCGGTGGCCAATACCTTGAAGACCATTTTGAAGTCGCGCGACGTCGTGGTCGACGAAAAGTTGAACCTGGTGATCCTGCGCGACAGCCCGGAAGCGATCAAGCTGGCCACCAAGCTGGTGGCGCTGCAAGACATCGCCGAGCCGGAAGTGATGCTGGAAGTGGAGATCTTGGAAATCAAGCGCAGCCGCTTGATTGAACTGGGTATCGCCTGGCCGACCAGCATCGGCATTTCACCGATCATGCTGCCGGACGCCAACAACGTGGAGCAAAAGCTGACCATCGCGGCGCTGCGCCGCCTTAATAGCGGCAACCTTGGCGTGTCGGGCTTGTCGGCAACCATCAACGCCAACAAGAACGACATCGATTCGAACACGCTGGCCAATCCGCGCATTCGCGTGCGCAACAAGGAAAAGGCCAAGGTCGTCATCGGCGACAAGGTGCCCAACATTACCACTACCGTCTCGCCGGGCGCGAATGGTTTTGCATCCGAATCGGTCACCTATCTCGACGTCGGCCTGACGCTCAATGTCGAGCCGACCATTTACCTGAATAATGAAATCGCGATCCGCATCGGCCTGCAGGTGAGCAACTTGCTCGGTTCGACCACCACCAAGTCCGGCACCACCGCCTACCAGATCGGCACGCGCGAAGCGACCACGATGCTGCAGTTGAAAGATGGCGAGAACCAGGTGCTGGCCGGTTTGATCAATAACGAAGACCGCAGCAGCGGCAACAAGGTGCCAGGTCTTGGCGACTTGCCGATTTTGGGGCGCCTGTTCGGCAGCAACCGCGACGGCAATGAAAAGACGGAAATCGTGCTCTCGATCACGCCGCACCTGATCCGCAACATCCAGCGCCCTGCGGCGTCGGCGTCCGAATTTAGCGCCGGCACCGAAACGAGCTTCCGCCGCCGTCCGGATACCACGGTCAAGGCGCCGACGGTGTTGCCGGCCAGCCCGGCGCTGCGCCAGCCGGCGGCTCCTGCGCCGTACGTACCAGCGGTGCCAGCCGCGCCGCGCGCACAGACCGCGCCGGCGCGCCTGCCGCCGACGGCGCCCACGATCACGCCCTTGCCCGAGCCGGGAGTGGACACGCTGCCGGCCGCCGCGCCGGTTGCCGAGTCCGTGCCGGCTCAGCCGGTGCAAGTGACCGAACCGGCCCAGGAAAGCGCGGCGCCCGTGCAGCCGGCCGAATCCACCAACACCAAGAAGCAGTAGCCATGATGCAATGCCGCCGCGGCTTTACGCTGATCGAGTTGCTGGTCACGTTGACCATCCTCGCTCTGCTGGGCACGCTGGTGATTCCCGTCACGCAAGTGGCGGTGCAGCGCAAGCAGGAGCAAGAGTTGCGGCGCGCGCTGCGCGAGATTCGCGGGGCCATCGACACTTACAAGAAGGCCTATGATGAAGGGCGCATCGCCCGTTCGCTCAATAGTACCGGCTACCCCAAGAGCCTGGACGTGCTGGTCGAGGGCGTGCCGGACTTGCGCAACCCCAAGCGCGCCAAGATTTTTTTCCTGCGCCGCATTCCGCGCGATCCGTTCAATGGCGACCCGCAGCTGGTAGCCGCCCAGACCTGGGGCAAGCGCAGCTATGCCAGCGAAGCGGCCGAACCGCAGGAGGGCGAAGACGTGTACGACGTGTATGCGATTTCCGAGCGGCTGGGCCTGAACGAAATACCGTACAGAAAATGGTAGACATGAGATTCCCGCCCGCCCATGCACGCCGCGCCTGTCGCGGTCCCGCCGGCTTCACGCTCATTGAACTGTTGGTGGTGCTGGGCATCGTCGCGCTGCTGCTCACGCTGGCCGTGCCGCGTTATTTCCCCAGCGTCGACAAGGCCAAGGAAACTATCCTGGCCGACAACCTGCGCAATACGCGCGACGTGATCGACCAGTTCTATACCGACCGGGGACGCTACCCCGATTCGCTGGAACAACTGGTGGAAAAGAAGTATTTGCGCAGCCTGCCCGTCGATCCGATTACCGAAAGCGCGGCAACCTGGATCTTGATCGCGCCCGAGGACGCCACCAAGGGCGCGCTGTACAGCATCAAGAGCGGCGCCCCGGGACTCGATCGCCACGGCAAGCCGTATTCCGAGTGGTGACATGAGGCCAGCCCAAGGAAGCTTGCCGTGCAAGGCAGGCTCGCGCGGCTTTACCTACATGGGATTGATGATCCTGCTCGCCATCATGGCACTGGTGGCGGCCGCGGGGCTCAAGATGGGAACGTTGCTGCAGCGTGCCGCGGCCGAAGAGGAATTGCTGGAAATCGGCGCCCAGTTCAGCGAAGCGCTGCGCAGTTATGCCGCCGCCACGCCCCCGGGCAAACCCACGCAGCCGCCTACGCTGCAAGACTTGCTCAAGGACCCGCGCTTTCCCAACACCCGCCGTCACCTGCGTAAAATCTTTGTTGACCCGGTCACCGGCAAGGCCGAGTGGGGCATCATTTATCTGGGCGACAAGGTCGGCGTGCTGGGCGTCTACAGCCTGTCGAATGCCAGGCCGCTCAAGGTGGCCAACTTCGACATCCGCTTCCTGAACATGGAAAACCGCGAAAAAATTTCGGACTGGAAGTTTTTGGTTGCCGGCGGCGATGGCGGTCTGGGTAGCGCCACAACGATCGCTCCGCCCAATTCGATGACCGGCGGCGCGCCAACGTCCTTGTTTCCTTCGGCTATCCCGGGCGGCGACTCTGGTGGCAAGTCGGGTGCTGCGCCGGGTGCTGTCACGGGCAAGGGCAATGAGCCACCGCCGCCCGTGCCCCTGCAAGAGAGCAAGGTGGAAGAACCCGTGCCCGAAGAAATGCCTCCCGCAGAAGCGCCGCCCGAGGAAGAAAAGTCGGAAGACGAGGACGGCAGCGCCCGGCCGCTGGAGCCAGAGGCAGCAGTCGAGCCGTCAGCGATTGTGACACCGCCGCCTGCCAGGCGGCACTAGAAAGCAGGCCCCTAAGCCACCATTAGCGGCTGGTGCGCTTGAAGTCGCTTGGGCGAAATCCCAGCGCAAACAGTACCGCAAAATAGGCTACCGCCGCCGTCCCGATAATACCCAGCAGCACCCCAATGCGTGCCATGCCGTGCAGGTGGACGCCGGGGCCGGTCCAGGTAAATTGCGCCGCCGCGTACCAGCACAGCGCGCCCATGGCGGCGACCGCGACCGCCAGCTTGGCGAAAAACAACATCCAGCCCGGCTGCGGCACGAAAATGCCGCGCTTGTGCAGCAGAAAGTACAGACAGCCGGCATTCAGGCAGGCGCCCATGCCCATCGACAGCGCCAGGCCGGCCACGCCGTGCAGCAAGGGCACGAACACCAGGTTCATCAGCTGCACGGCGACGATCACGCCGATGGCGATGCGCACCGGCGCCCGGTAATCCTGGCGCGCATAAAAGGCGGGCGTGAGCGTCTTGACCACGATGATGCCGATCAGCCCGGCGCTATACGCCACCAGCGGCGCGGCGGCGGAGTAGGTGGCCTTGGCATCAAAGGCGCCGTAATTGAACAGCGAAGCGATCAGCGGCACGGCCAGCGCGGCCAGGCCGGCGGCGGCCGGCAGGGCCAGCAGGAAGGTCAGGCGCAGGCCCCAGTTCAGCAGGCCGGAGTATTCCTGCATGTCGCCCTTGGCGTTGGCGCGCGACAAATTCGGCAGCAAGATGGTGCCCAGCGCGACGCCCAGCATCCCGGTGGGAAACTCCATCAGGCGGTCGGCCCAGGTCAGCGACGAAATCGCGCCCGGCCCCAGGCTGCCGGCAATGCTGGTATTGATCAGCAGGCTCACTTGCGCGGCCGACACGCCCAGCAGCGCCGGCGTCATTTTTCGCAGGATGCGGCGCACGCCGACGTTCTTGAGCGCGATCCACGGCTTGAAATGGATGCGGGGAAGCATGCCGATCTTGATCAGCGACGGGATCTGGACCCCGATCTGCAGCAGGCCGCCCACCATGACGGCAATGGCCATGGCGTAGATCGGGTGTTCGAGGTGATCCTTGAGGAAGAGGGCGGCGACGATGAACGACAGGTTCAGCAGCACGGGGGCAAACGCGGGGATCTTGTACTGCTGCCAGGTGTTCAGAATGCCGCCCGCCAGCGCCACGACGGACATGCAGGCGATGTACGGGAACATGAAGCGCGTCATCCAGATGGCGGCAACGGTGCTGTCCGGTGTGCGGTTGTCGGTGTCGATGAGCAGGTCGATCAGCAGCGGGGCGGCGATGATGCCGATGATGCTGACCACGATCGTGCTCCACAGCAGGAAGGTGGCGGCCTGATCGGCCAGTTCCTTGGTTTCCGCCTGGCCGTTCTTGTTCTTGTACTCGGAGAGCATCGGCACGAACGCTTGCGAGAAGGCGCCGTCGGCAAACAGGCGGCGCAGCATGTTGGGCAGGCGAAAGGCGACGTTGAACGCATCCATATAAACCGTCGAGCCAAAGGCGGCGGCGGTCAAGCTTTCGCGCACCAGGCCGGTGAGTCGGGACACCAGCGTCATGCTGGAAATGGCGGAGAGGGTCTTGAGCAAGTTCATGGGGCCGAATTATAGCTCGGCAAGAGTGGGGAAGAGCGTCATCGGGCCCGTGGCGGCGAACTATTGTTGATATAGGAATTGCCCTTGACCGTTTACTCCGCTATAATCGAAGGCTGTACAGAATTCTGTTACGCAGACACTAATGTTTAGCAGACGCTAATGTTTGCAAACGCAACTTGACCCGATCTAGGAAATTCCATGGCAAATACAGCACAAGCGCGCAAACGCGCTCGTCAAGCAGTAAAGCAAAACGCTCACAATTCGTCGCAGCGTTCGACCCTGCGTACCGCAATCAAAGCGGTTCGCAAGGCCATCCAGGCTGGCGACAAGGCTGCTGCAACGGCGATCTTCCAGACCTCCGTGTCGAAGATCGACAGCATTGCTGACAAAAAAATCATCCACAAGAACAAGGCAGCTCGTCACAAGAGCCGTCTGGCAGCAGCCCTGAAAGCGCTGGCAGCTTAATCGCTCCGCGTTTTGGCGGACTTGTCCGCCAGCTGCAACTTGAGATGGTAAAAACCCGCCTGACCTGGTCACGGCGGGTTTTTTCGCTTGTGTGCGCGCGGAAAGCCGCAACGTGCCCCATGACATCGTCCTCGCGGACGCGGGGACCCATAGAACGGTTGTTCAATTGAACCGTTCCATGGGTCCCCGCGTGCGCGAGGACGATGTCGTTTTCGTTTTCGAGTTCGCAAACTTCGCGATTTCTGTCGGGCCGACTGATCTCAATGCGTTTTACTACACCCTCGCTCGCGAGGACGATGTGGGGTTGCTGCACTGTCGCCCATTTTGCAACAGCCGCATTCGCGACGGCGATGGACAGCAGCTGCCTCAGCTTGGCTTAGTAGTGCATGCTCGCACGCCCCCGGATCACTCCCGATACTTGCTAATCTTCTCGCTCGCCACCTCCACCCATTCCCCGGGCATCAAAGGATGCGTCGCCAGCGAAAACGGCCCGATACTGCTGCGTACCAGCCGCAAGGTCGGCAAGCCAATTGCCGCCGTCATCCTGCGCACCTGCCGATTCTTGCCCTCCTGTAGCGTGATCGCGATCCAGCTGGTGGGCTTGTCCGCCCGCACCCTGATCGGCGGCGTGCGCGGCCACAGCCACGCAGGTTCGGCAATCTGCACCGCCTTGCACGGCTTGGTCACAAAGTCGCCCAGGTCAAGCGGTCCCTGCAGCCTTGCCAGCGCGCCCGCATCGAGCGCGCCATCGACCTGCACCAGGTAGGTCTTGGCCTCCTTGTGGTCCGGGTGGGCGATTGCATGCTGCAGTTTGCCGTCGTCGGTCAGCAGCATCAAGCCCTCGCTGTCGGCGTCCAGCCGCCCGGCCGGATACACGTTGGGCCGCAAGATATAGTCGGCCAGCGATGCGCGCCCGTCCTGGGGCGTGAACTGGCACAGCACCTGGAACGGCTTGTTAAAGAGAATGAGGGGCATAATGGGGCGGCAGTCGGAGGAATGTTAAGCTTTTGAGCCAATTGTTAGTGTCGCAAAGTCGTAGCGCCTAGTAAAATACTGGTGCATAATGTGAAACGCGCCTCTTATGTCTTATAGAAGACCAAGACTTTCGTCGTATTTGCGTCGTATTTGCGCCGTATTTGTCGTCGTATTTATTCAATCATTTTGCACACGCCTGACAGAGACAACCCCAAGGTTGCCGGCTGCTGGAACGTCCACTTCGGAGATCAAGAATGTATCAACATATCAAAGTACCCGCTGACGGCCAAAAAATCGTCGTCAATGCCGATTTTTCGCTGAATGTACCAGATAATCCTGTCATTCCCTACATCGAAGGTGACGGCACCGGCGTCGACATCAGCCCCGTCATGATCAAGGTCGTCGATGCGGCCGTTGCCAAGGCATACGGCGGCAAGCGCAAGATCAGCTGGATGGAAATTTACGCCGGCGAAAAGTCGACCAGCGTCTACGGCCCCGACGTCTGGCTGCCGGAAGAAACGCTCGAAGTGCTCAAGGACTACGTGGTCTCGATCAAGGGTCCATTGACGACGCCGGTCGGCGGCGGCATCCGTTCGCTCAACGTCGCCCTGCGCCAGCAGCTCGACCTGTATGTCTGCCTGCGCCCGGTGCGTTACTTTACCGGCGTGCCTTCGCCAGTGAAAGAGCCTGAGAAGACCGACATGGTCATCTTCCGCGAAAATTCGGAAGACATCTACGCCGGTATCGAATACCAGCAAGGTTCCGAAGGCGCCAAGAAATTGATGGACTTCCTGATCAAGGAAATGGGCGTTACCAAGATCCGCTTCCCGAACACGTCGGGCCTGGGCATCAAGCCAGTATCGATCGAAGGCACCGAGCGCCTGGTGCGCAAGGCGATCCAGTACGCGGTCGACAACGACAAACCGTCGGTGACGATCGTCCACAAGGGCAACATCATGAAGTACACGGAAGGCGGCTTCCGCGATTGGGCGTACGCGCTGGCGCAGAAGGAATTCGGCGCTGAGCTGATCGATGGCGGCCCATGGTGCAAGTTCAAGAACCCGAAGACCGGCCGCGACATCATCATCAAGGATTCGATCGCCGACGCCTTCCTGCAGCAGATCCTGCTGCGTCCGGCAGAGTACAGCGTGATTGCAACGCTGAACCTGAACGGCGACTACATTTCCGACGCACTGGCAGCGCAAGTTGGCGGCATTGGTATTGCGCCAGGCGCCAACCTGTCCGATTCGGTTGCGATGTTTGAAGCGACTCACGGCACCGCACCTAAGTACGCAGGCAAGGATTACGTGAACCCGGGTTCGCTGATCTTGTCCGCTGAAATGATGCTGCGCCACATGGGCTGGCTCGAAGCGGCCGACCTGATCATCTCGTCGATGCAAAAGTCGATCGCCAGCAAGAAAGTTACCTACGACTTCGCGCGCCTGATGGAAGGCGCGACGCAGGTATCGTGCTCCGGTTTCGGCGATGTGATGATCGAGCAGATGTAATAGCAAAGTACCGCTGACAAAAAGCCCCGCCTCGTAAGAGAGCGGGGCTTTTTTTATTGGGCGCTGACTGGCTGACTTGCTGGCTTGCTGACGCGACCGGACGCGCTTTACGTCTTGGGAGGCGTGCCGCCGCAGGCAACCATCCTGCCGTCGGAAGACTTGTCGCAAAAAGGCGCGGCGCCGCCGCAGGCAACCATCTTGCCGTCGGTCGACTTGGCGCAATGGTTTGCCCGGCCGCCGCACGCCACCATCTTGCCGTCGTGCGAAGTGTCGCACACGATTGCCATGCCGCCGCACGCAACCATGTGGCCGTCCGGCGACTTTTGGCACACCTGGGCAATTGCGCCGCAGGCCACCATTTTGCCGTCGGAAGAGCTGTCACAGAAGGGGGCGCCCGTCACGACGGAAGAGCTGGTCGACATATCGATGTTCGGCGGTGAAATACTCAGGCAGCCGGTAAGTGTCGCAGCCAGTGCTGCAGCAACGATCAGCGCGCGCAGCACGCCGCTCTTGGTGGTTTTCAATGTAGTTCCTCGGCAGGTATTCCGGGCAAGCACCAGCGCTCGCCCCGGTGTGAATATGATATCAATAATTTAATATTGGACGAAAAATAGTATCATATCCTGCGTGCAGCTCAAATGCCGTCGCCGCCATGAAAGATGTGCCGCGCCTGCCACCCCACGCCCACCTTCTTGCCCTCGTTAAAGCCCCAGGTAAATGTGCCGTCCTGCTGGCCGACATGGCGGTACCACATCAGATCATTATTGTTGTTGACGGTGTAGATCACGCCGCCGCCGCCAGCGAACACGTGCTTGACCGCCCACTGGTTGCCGACCTTCTTGCCCTGGTCGAAAGCCCAGCGAAAAGTGCCGTCCGGGTGGTCCAGGTACTGGTACCACAGCAGGTCGAGGTTGGGGGCGATGACATAGATGAGGGCGCGCGAGCCATCAGGAACAGGGCCGCTGCAAAGGCAAGCAGAGCGGATAGGCGATGCGGGTTCATGCAAGAGCTCCGGACGAGTCAGGTTTGCCGCGACAGGCGGTCAACACCGGAGCGCGAACAGCCATGGTGTGCGAATGAAATGAGGCGAGCCTGATGCTGCTCAAGCGTGCGCATAGCGGGCCACTGGCAAAAGCTAGCGCGCCGTCTTGCGCCGCTCGACGAAGTCGCGTCCCTTGAGGCGGAAAATAAAGCGCGTGGATTGCTCGGACGACGCGACGGCCAGTTCGCCGCCATGCGAGCGCGCAATTTCTGACACGATGAACAAGCCCAGGCCCAGCCCCTCATTAGATGCCTTGGCCGAGGCGCGCCAAAACGGCTTGAACAACTGGTCGATCGTCGCTTGCGAGATGGCCGGCCCATGGTTGACGATGGCCAGTTCAAAGATGCCGTTTTGCGACGAGCACTGCACCAGCACGGGGGAATCGGCGTCGCCGTACACCAGCGCATTTTTCAGCAGGTTCGACAGCATCTGCTGGATGCGCTGCACGTCGCACAGCACGGGGACGGCGAGCGTGAAATCGATGTCGATCGCGCGCCCCGGGTAGGCGCTGCGCAATTCGTCGATTACTTGCATCATTGGGGCCAGCAGCGACGTTTGCTGCTGCATGTCGAGCGCAATGCCGCCGCCCATGCGGCCCCGCGTAAAGTCGAGCACGTCGTCGACCAGCCCTGCCATGCGCAGCGCGCTGCGCTTCATGCGCTCAACCACGCCGGCCGCGCGCGGCGTGAGGCTTTCAAATTGAAGCAGGTCGGCGCCGAGCAAAATCGAGCCGAGCGGCGTGCGCAGGTCGTGCCCGAGTACGGCGATGAACTGTTCGCGCAATTCCGACGTTTCGCGCTCGCCGAGCAGCGCGACCTGCGATTCGCTCAGCCTGGCTTCGGTTTCCAGGTGCTTGGTGATGAGCTGGGCAAACAGCGTCATGCTCGCCACCGTCGCGCTGCCCGACACCGTCGCTGCCAGCGGATCGAGCGCGCACAGGGTGCCGAAATATTCGCCGTCGGGGCGCATCACGGGGATGGAAATATAGCTTTGGAACCCATGCAGGCGTGGTATGGGATGGTCGTGGTAGGCCGGGTCGGTGCTGACGTTGTCGATAATGACGGCGCGCCGGGTCTTGCGCACGGTTTGGCAGAATGTAGTTGCGAGGTCGAGTCCGTCGCCAACCTTGAGGCCGAATTCAAGCCTGTCGAGCACGGCGCAGGTGGTCCACGATGCGTCGGTCACGCGGGCGATGCACACAAAGCGCAAGCCGGTGAGTGCGGCCACAGCTTCGAGGATGGTCGGCACGGACGAGATGGACTGGATGGCGGCGATATCGCTCGCCTGATCATGCATCGGCACGGGCACCTCGTCGTCTTGAAATGACAATTCATCCTACCATGGCGCAACGCGCGCGCACGGGAGCGCGCGGCCCGGGCGAAAAAAAACCCCGTCTCGCAACGGGGTTTTTTTACATCGGGTAAGCTTTACGCAGCCTGGATGTTGGAAGCTTGCTTGCCTTTAGGGCCTTGCGTGACTTCGAATTGAACTTTTTGACCTTCTTTGAGGGTCTTGAAACCGTTCATGTTGATTGCGGAGAAGTGTGCGAACAGATCCTCGCCGCCGTCATCTGGAGTGATGAAGCCAAAACCTTTGGAATCATTGAACCACTTAACTGTACCTGTTGCCATAAAGAACTTTCAAATAAAAACCAATCACACGAGCCATAAAAGCAAGAAGCTTTTGCCCCCTCCTCAGCCTGCTCACTTCGGATTAACCATGTACATAAGTACAAGTCAATAACTGCATTGTTGGTTGAAAAAATAGCGAAGTCAAGTGGTTTTACTGCGGAATTGCCGAAAAGCTCACGTCAAACACAAAAGCAACTCTTGAATTCCCGGTTCTGGACGCCATCTGCGCATTAATCGGAAAACGCGTAAGATGGAAAACAAATGTAAATGCCCTGATATTTACGTAATGCATCAACATTGAAAGCATTAGAATAAGCGTATGGCAACCAAGCAAGACACCGAACAAGTGCTGGAGCGGCAGGTGGTCAAGCCACCGCCGCTGTACCAGGTAGCGCTGCTCAATGATGACTACACTCCAATGGAGTTTGTGGTGGCCATTATTCAGGAGTACTTCAACAAGGATCTGGAGACGGCGACGCAGATTATGCTTTCCGTCCATCGCCACGGCAAGGGAGTGTGCGGCGTGTTTTCTAAAGATATAGCCTGTACAAAAGTGGAGTTTGTATTAACGCATGCGCGCAAGGCGGGGCATCCCCTGCAGTGCGTTATGGAGGAAGTATGATTGCGCAGGAACTCGAAGTTTCCCTACACATGGCTTTTGTCGAAGCTCGGCAAGCACGTCATGAATTCATTACAGTCGAGCATTTGCTGCTGGCGCTTCTGGACAATCCATCGGCCGCCGAAGTCTTGCGCGCCTGTGCTGTCAACATTGAAGACCTGCGCAAAACGCTGACCAACTTCATTGGCGACAACACGCCAACCGTGCCTGGCACGGGCGAAGTGGACACCCAGCCCACGCTCGGCTTTCAGCGGGTGATCCAGCGCGCCATCATGCACGTGCAGTCCGCGTCCAATGGCAAGAAGGAAGTCACGGGCGCCAACGTGCTCGTGGCCATCTTTGGCGAGAAGGATTCGCATGCGGTCTACTACCTGCACCAGCAGGGCGTAACGCGGCTCGACGTCGTTAACTTTATTTCCCACGGCGTGCGCAAGGACCAGCAGGTCGACATGCAAAAAACGTCCGAGGGCGTCGAGGAAGCGCAGGTCGAAGGGCAGGCCAAGGAAAGCCCGCTTGACCAGTTCACGCAAAACCTGAACAAGGCTGCCGCCGAAGGCAAGATCGATCCGCTGATCGGCCGTGAAGACGAGGTCGACCGCGTGATCCAGATCCTGTGCCGTCGCCGCAAGAACAATCCCTTGCTCGTCGGTGAAGCCGGCGTGGGCAAGACGGCGATTGCCGAAGGCCTGGCATGGCGCATCACGCAGGAAGACGTCCCCGAAATCCTGCAAAACGCCATCGTCTACTCGCTCGACATGGGCGCGCTGCTGGCCGGCACCAAGTATCGCGGCGACTTTGAACAGCGCTTGAAAGCGGTCCTCAAGCAATTGAAGGAAACGCCGCACGGCATCCTGTTCATCGACGAGATCCACACGATCATCGGCGCCGGTTCCGCGTCGGGCGGCACGCTGGATGCATCGAACCTGCTGAAGCCGGCGCTCGCTAACGGCCAGCTCAAGTGCATCGGCGCGACCACGTACACGGAGTTCCGCGGCGTGTTCGAGAAAGACCATGCGCTGTCGCGCCGCTTCCAGAAAGTGGACGTCAACGAGCCGACCGTCGAACAGACCATCCAGATCCTGCGCGGCCTCAAGTCGCGATTCGAAGAGCACCACGGCGTGAAGTACTCGTCCTCGGCGCTGACGACAGCGGCTGAACTGGCGGCCCGCTTCATCAACGACCGTCACTTGCCCGACAAGGCGATCGACGTCATCGACGAAGCTGGCGCCGCCCAGCGCATTTTGCCGAAATCGAAGCAGAAAAAGACTATTGGCAAGGCCGAGATCGAAGACATCATCGCCAAGATCGCGCGCATCCCGCCGCAGACCGTCAACCAGGATGACCGCAGCAAGCTGCAAACGATCGACCGCGACTTGCGCAACGTCGTCTTTGGCCAGGAGCCGGCCATCGATGCGCTGTCGTCGGCCATCAAGATGGCGCGCGCCGGGCTGGGCAAGACCGACAAGCCGATTGGTTCCTTCCTGTTCTCCGGTCCTACGGGCGTGGGCAAGACCGAAGTGGCAAAGCAGCTTGCGTTCATTCTGGGCATTGAACTGATCCGCTTCGACATGTCCGAGTATATGGAACGGCATGCCGTCAGCCGCCTGATCGGCGCGCCACCGGGTTATGTTGGTTTCGACCAGGGTGGTTTGCTGACCGAAGCGATTACCAAGAAGCCGCATGCGGTGCTACTGCTCGACGAGATCGAAAAGGCGCATCCGGATATTTTTAACATCCTGCTGCAGGTGATGGACCACGGCACGCTGACCGATAACAACGGCCGCAAGGCGGACTTCCGCAACGTGATCATCATCATGACGACCAACGCCGGTGCCGAAAGCCTGACCAAGCGTTCGATGGGCTTTACCGAGTCCAAGGCACCAGGCGACGAGATGGCCGACATCAAGCGCATGTTCACGCCGGAGTTCCGCAACCGGATCGACGCGATCATCAGCTTCCGCGCCCTGGACGAAGAAATCATCTTGCGCGTGGTCGACAAATTCCTGATGCAGCTGGAAGAACAGCTGCACGAGAAAAAAGTCGAGGCCATCTTCACCGAGTCGCTGCGCAAGTTCTTGTCTAAAAAGGGTTTCGATCCGCAGATGGGTGCAAGGCCAATGGCGCGCCTGATCCAGGACATGATCCGCAAGGCGCTGGCCGACGAGCTGCTGTTTGGCCGCCTGGTCAACGGCGGGCGTGTGACGGTCGATATGGATGATAAAGATAACGTCACGCTGGAGTTTCCCGAGTCCGATGCACCGCCGCCGATGGCGCCTGCAGAGACGGTCGAGATCGAGTAATCGACTCGCTAAAGTAAAAAACCCGCTTCACGAGGCGGGTTTTTTTACGTTCCTGAACTCCGGGGGGCCTAGCAGCCTGTCGGACTTGCGAAACTAAAACACGATTGCGCGCCTGAAACGAAAAATATTGGCTCTGGATACCATTCGTGGCATTTAAATGCGGAAATTTAGCCTAAATTTTCAGC